>CAVVGP010000001.1:0-8885 GCA_963747625.1 uncultured Bacteroidales bacterium
TTAATGTATTGTTTATGGCATTTATAGTCCTTATGGGCTGGCATTTTTAATTGTATTAACTATAAATATATATCTCTGAATGAGAAGCATAATAAATTATCTGAAGGAAATAATATTTGGAGTCTGGTCTCTGCTAAAAGGCATGAAAGTGACCGGATCATACTTTTTCAGACCAAGTACTATTATAACTCAAAAATACCCATCCAACCGGAAAAACCTGGTCATGTTCGACCGTTTCAAGGGTGAAGTTATCATGCCACATAACGAAAATAATGAACATAAATGCACTGGTTGCGGAATCTGTGAATTAAATTGTCCAAACGGCTCAATTGAGGTAATTTCCAAGACAATAATTACCGAGGATGGGAAAAAGAAAAGAGCTATCGACAAGCATATATACAGATTGGGTATGTGCACTTTTTGTGCTTTATGTGTAAAGACATGTCCTTCAAATGCACTTGCCTTTTCGCAGAAATTTGAACATGCTGTCTTTAACAGGGCGCTTCTTATTAAAACATTAAATAAACCAGGTTCACAATTAATGAAAGGAGTTGAGTGATGGTGCCCGATTATGTTTGTGCTTTTTTCTGCGATGATAATTGTCTTTTCAATATTGACAGTAACAAGTCGCAAGATCCTGAGAGCGGCAGTATTTCTCCTGTTTGTACTGGTATCGACTTCAGGACTTTATTTCATGCTGAATTACCAGTTTCTTGCAGCCGTTCAGCTTACACTTTATGCCGGTGGAATTGTTGTTCTGATAATCTTTTCAATTCTGCTTACAAGCCATATAAGCCAGAAGTTTGAATCACCGGGATGGAAGAAAAATATATTCTCTGCAATTGCAGCTATTACCGGAGCTATACTTTCAATAATAACAATTCTCGATTACAAGTTTTCTGCAACAACTGCGGCAGCAAAAGAGGTAGATATGAAACTGATAGGAAAAAGCCTGTTATCGGTTAATTATGAAGGCTATGTGCTTCCTTTTGAAGTGATTTCGGTATTGCTTCTTGCCGCAATGGTTGCTGCTATTGTGATTGCAAAAAAAGGAGCTCCCAGACCAACAGAATTACCAAAATAAAATCAGGAATAACATGAACTCAGGGATACCACTTACAATACTTCTTAATTCTAGCAACAGTAATGTTTTTCACTGGAGTCTACGGATTTCTTACACGCCGGAATCTGATAACAATACTGATGTCGGTGGAACTAATTTTAAATTCTGTGAACATAAATTTTATGGCCTTTAACAGGTATCTGTATCCAAATAAGCTGGAAGGTATGTTTTTCAGCCTGTTTATTATTGCTGTTGCAGCTTCGGAGGCTGCAGTTGCGATTGCGATAATAATTAATATTTACAGGCGATTCACAACGATAAATGTGGAAGACGTTGACGAAATGAAAATTAACTGAGATTACATAGGTTAACAATAACATAGAACGAAGAATAAGAATAAATGATTATGAATTTTAAATACTTCAATTATACAATTTGGATTTTGCTGCTCCCATTTCTGATGTTTATATTTCTGGGACTGGCGGGTCATAAGATTTACCAAAACTCTCAGGTATATTAGGAACATGCGGACTGGGAATCATCACAATGCTATCCTACTATTACAGCTTATAAATACTTTTTCACAAGTGAAAAGCTTGATGGAGCGTATTCAGAAAATTATGGCATTGAATTTCACATGGCTTCAGTTTACTGATAAGCTGCATATTGATATAGGTGTTTTGCTTGACCCTATATCGGTAATGATGCTTATTGTTGTAAGTACTGTTTCATTCATGGTTCATATCTACAGCCTTGGATATATGAAGGGTGAAAAAGGATTCGAGAGGTTTTTTTCTTTCCTTTCACTGTTCACTTTCTCAATGATGGGACTCGTTCTGGCCACAAATATTTTCCAGATGTACATCTTCTGGGAACTTGTTGGAGTGTCTTCATTTTTACTCATAGGATTCTATTACCAGAAACCATCAGCTGTAAGAGCTTCAAAAAAAGCATTTATCGTTACACGATTTGCAGATCTGGGATTTCTTATAGGTATTCTGATTTTATCATTTAATACCAAAACATTCGATTTTATTGCTCTTACAAATCCGCCGGACCGGCTATAACCCAGGGTGGCGGTATAGCTTTCCTTGGCCTTTCGGTGATGACCTGGTCGATGATATTCGTCTTTATGGGAGGTGTCGGAAAATCGGCGATGTTTCCGTTCCATATCTGGCTCCCCGATGCAATGGAGGGTCCTACGCCTGTGTCGGCACTTATACATGCTGCAACGATGGTTGTGGCAGGTGTTTATCTGGTGGCAAGAATGTTTCCCATATATGCATTTCGGCGCCTGTTGCACTTGAAGGTAGTTGCATATGTCGGGGCATTTTCTTCACTCTTTGCAGCTGTTATTGCCTGTACCCAAACTGATATAAAAAGAGTTCTGGCATATTCCACAATGTCACAGATCGGATACATGATGCTTGCCCTTGGCGTAGCAGGTTATGGAGGAGAGGAAGGTTTAGGCTATACAGCTTCAATGTTTCATTTGTTCACGCATGCAATGTTTAAGGCATTGCTCTTCCTTGCAGCTGGTGCAATAATACATGCCGTTCACAGCAATTATATGACTGATATGGGAGGACTTACGTAAATACCTGCCCATCACCCATATAACTTTCCTGGTAGCTTGTCTGACCATTTCAGGTATTCCTCCTTTTTCAGGTTTTTTCAGCAAAGATGAAATTCTGGCAGCTGCATTTCAGAGCAATAAATTCCTTTTCGCTGTTGAGTGTGTTGTTGCAGGCATCACTGCTTTTTATATGTTCAGGATGTACTTCAGTATTTTCTGGGGAAAAGAGACCCACTATCACCATACGCCACATGAGGCTCCTTCAACAATGACTATTCCATTAATTGTTCTTGCAATAGGTGCTGTAATCTCAGGTTTTATTCCTTTTAACAAACTTGTGACATCAGATGGTAAGGTACTGGAAAGCGGGATTGAACTGATAATAGCAATACCTTCGGTACTAATCGGCATTATTGGAATAGGAATTGCGTATATAATGTACAGGAAGGAAAGTACTATACCTGATAGACTGGCAGCAACATTTAAGTATAGCTATAAATGGGCATACAATAAGTTTTATATAGATGAAGTATATCTGTTTGTTACAAAAAAGATCATCTTCAGGTACATTTCAGAACCGGTTGCCTGGTTTGACCGCCATGTTGTTGATGCGACAATGAATACTATTGCCAATGTAACTCAGATCGTATCCTTCAGAATAAGAGGATTTCAATCGGGTCAGCTACAGAAATATGCTTTCGTATTCATCACCGGAGCAATCATGCTGGCGATTTTATTTATTTACCTGTGGAAATAACTGAATAATTTAGAAAAAGGTTTTTAATTATGGATATTTTATCTCTGTTTGTAGTAATTCCGGTCTTAACGATCACTGCCATACTCCTTTTAAAAGATACCGAGCAGGTTCGCATGGTCTCGGCTTTTGGAATGGGGCTGCAGTTATTAATGGCTGCGACTCTTGTATTCCTTTATCTTTCTGCCCGTCATGCGGGTAATACCGATGAAATGTTATTCGTTAAAGACCACTTATGGTTCAAAAGTCTTAATATCCATTATTCTGTTGGGGTCGATGGAATATCAGTAGCAATGATAGCACTGACTTCATTGGTTGTATTTGCAGGGATCTTTGCCTCATGGGAAGTCGAGGTTCTCAGAAAAGAATTTTTTGTTTCACTGATTCTGCTGGCTACCGGGGTTTTTGGATTTTTTATCTCTATTGATCTCTTTACCATGTTCCTGTTTTACGAGCTTGCAGTTATACCAATGTACCTGTTGATAGGAATCTGGGGCACTGGTCCGAAAGAATATTCTGCTATGAAACTGACCCTTATGCTTATGGGTGGATCAGCGCTTCTGCTGGTAGGTTTGCTTGGCATATATTTTAATTCTTCACCTGATGGAAGTCGTCTTACATTTAATATTCTTGAGATCTCAAAAATCGTAATTCCCTTTCCGGCACAGAGAATATTTTTTCCCCTGACATTTGTTGGATTCGGAGTACTCGGTGCATTATTTCCTTTTCATACATGGTCGCCCGATGGACATGCTTCTGCTCCTACTGCCGTTTCGATGCTTACATGCAGGAGTTCTTATGAAACTGGGAGGTTATGGAGCTTTCAGGGTAGCTATTTTCCTTATGCCTGAAGCAGCTCATGAATTGTCATGGATATTTATTATACTTACCTCTATAAGTGTTGTTTACGGAGCTTTTGGGGCAATTGCCCAGAAGGATCTTAAATATATCAATGCTTACTCCTCAGTAAGCCATTGCGGGCTAGTCCTTTTTGCTGTACTAATGATGAATCAGACAGCTATGAACGGAGCAATAATCCAGATGATCTCCCATGGCCTGATGACAGCATTATTCTTTGCCCTGATCGGCATGCTCTATGGACGTACACATACCAGAATGATAAATGAAATGGGAGGACTGATGAAAATTATTCCATTTCTTTCAGTATGTTATGTTATTGCAGGTCTGGCTTCCCTTGGACTTCCCGGATTGAGTGGTTTCGTTGCTGAAATGACAATTTTCGTCGGAGCTTTCCAGCATCCGGAACTATTTCTACCGTATTGTGACAATACTGGCGGTCTCTTCAATTGTAATTACTGCAGTATATATCCTAAGGGTAATCGCAATTTTGTTGCTTGGACCTACAACAAATGAGCATTTTGACCATCTTCCCGATGCAAAATGGTTTGAAAAGATTTCTGTTGTTACATTGATATGGGTCAGTAGCAGCAATTGGGTTGGCACCACTTCTGGCTCTCAATGATTGGAACAAGCCTTCATCCTATTATTGAAAAGATTATCGCACTTAACCCATTTTGATCTGTCTATTTATAAATGTTTTGGATAATATTATAATATGAGCTTAGGTACTTTTTTAATAATGCGTCATGAATTGTTGCTGATTATTGCAGCACTTCTGGTATTGATGGCCGAGATATTCTGGAATCCTGAAAAGAAGAGAAGTATTGGTCTTTTTTCAATAATACTTTTCGGGATTATAACGATCGTTGGGTTTCTTCCCTCAGCTGCCGGAGCACTATTCGGAGGCATGTATATTATCATCCGGAACAACGCTTCTTATGAAGAATATTCTGAATATAGGTGCTATTACTAGTATTTATTCAGTCAGTTACCTGGCTTAAAAAAGAAGAAAATTCTGGAAAAATCAGTGAGTACTTTATATTGCTCATTTCGACTCTTATCGGGAATGAATTTCATGATCTCAGCCGGTCATTTCTTAATTTTCTATATTGGCATTGAACTGGCAACAATTCCTATAGCAGCTCTGGCTGCATACGACCGCTATAAAAACAAATCCGCTGAAGCAGGGTATTAAGCTCATTTTGTCATCTGCATTATCATCCGGATATTCTTTTATATGGATTATCAATGATTTATGGAACTACAGGTTCAATGTATTTCAAAGAAGTTTCTATGAGTTTTGGTAATACCAATCTCCAGATACTCGGATTTCATCTTCTTCTTTGCCGGGATGGCGTTTAAAATATCAATTGTTCCTTTCCATCTCTGGACAGCTGACGTTTATGAAGGTTCTCCAATAAATATAACCTCATATCTTTCTGTCATCTCAAAAGGGGCCGCAGTGTTCATTCTAATAATAATCCTGTTCACAGTATTTCCGGTTATTATATCAACATGGCAGAAAACAATTTTTGTAACCTCAGTATTGACAATGACCATTGGTAACCTATTTGCTATCCGTCAACAAAATCTCAAGCGGTTTCTTGCATTTTCATCAATATCTCAGGCAGGATATATTTTATTGGGCCTGATAGGTGGAAATCAGCTTGGAATGGCTTCAGTTATATATTATATACTGGTTTATATCTTTTCAAATCTTGGTGCTTTTGGTGTTGTGGTAGCTATTTCCAATGCTACAGGTAAAGAAAATATAGATGATTATAATGGACTTTATCATACAAACCCAAAACTCAGCCTGATAATGACACTTGCATTGTTTTCCCTTGCAGGCATACCTCCGGTAGCCGGATTTTTCGGGAAATTCTTCTTATTCACTGCAGCTGCACAGAAAGGCTTTTATCTTCTGGTTCTTATTGCAGTTCTTAATACAATTATATCGTTGTTTTATTATTTGCTGGTTGTAAAAGCAATGTTCATTGTTAAGAATGAAAATCCGATCGAAAAATTCAGATCTGATTTCACAACCCGTCTTGGGTTGGGAATATGCGTAGCAGGTATAGTAGTTACCGGGTTTGCCAGTATTATTTTTGAGGCAATAAGAAATTTAAGTTTTGGAATTTAGATTAAACCAGGAATTTCATTGACCACAAAGATAACAAAGGTTTGAGTTTACAAGAAAGAACTGTCACTGAGAAACACAGATTATCACATAGTTGCAGAGAGAAAAACAAAGAAATGCAAATGAGCGCAGAGTTACACAAAAGAAAAAATGCCAGAATTAAATCATAAAATAAGAGGATAAGACAAAAGGGATAAAAATTACTTGTTACTGGTTGCTGATTGAAATGAGTTTAACAAGCAACAGGCAACATGCAGCAAAAAACAAGCAATAAGCAACAAAACAAAAATATAAGATATGGCAATAAACAATGCGAAACATATTATAGGAGAGATAGATGGAGTCCGTTGTACGATTATCGAAACCGGAGCCACTCTTGAACGCGTTGCTTTCCTGAGCGATCTTTTGAGTTTCAACAACCTGGAAGTAAAAGAGTTAAAGGAACCATCAGATGTTCCTGGTGAAGAAACAAAATATACAATTGGCGTGACAAATCTTATATTTAATCCTGTTTTTGCAATATATGAACGGCAATTAAAAACCAGGGAAGGAGGTTTTGTTTCTCCAGGTTACTGGAAACAGGAATGCACAGAGTGCGATCCGCGTTATTGGATGAGGAGAAAAAGTCCAAAAAAAACCACTACTGATCAATGATCAGATAAACTGGCAGTTTTATTTACAAACCTTCATTATTCCAAATCTCCCATGACTTTTCGGCCTGAGAATGAAGCATTCTGATGCCGCTTACTACCGTACATCCCTGCTCCGCACCTTCTCGAAGAAAAGCTGTAAATTCAGGATTATAGACCAGGTCGAATAATATGTGCCGGCTGCTAAGGCATTTGTAGTTAAGATCGGGCTTACTTTCAATATCCGGGAACATTCCAAGTGGTGTAGTATTTACAATCAGCTGTGTATTGTCAATCATACGTGAATCGATATCTGAATAGTCCAATATTCCAGGCTTCCTTTCCCCTGGAAACCTGAGTTATCTTTAATCCGAGTTTCTTAAGCACATGGCAAACTGCTTTGGAACTTCCCCCTGTTCCAAGAACAAGTGCTCCTTACATTATTATTTATAAAAGGAATGAGAGTATCTCTTATTCCTGTCACATCGCTGTTATAGCCAGTCAGTTTTATCTCTTTTCCTGATCTCCTGATTTTGATGACATTAATTGCACCTATATCTTCTGCTTCAGGTTCAACTGCGTTAAGAAAGCTGAATATTTTGTTTTATAGGGGATTGTAACATTCAGACCACATAGGTCACTTTGAAAACAAGCAATTCTGATAGTTGCTCAATATGTTCTATAGGGTAATTCTCGTTCAACAATCAGTAATATGTTCAGCTTTAAATTTTTCGGTAAAGTATTTTTTTGAAAAAGAATGACCGAGAGGATATCCGATTAGACCAAATCTTCTCATTTTAAGAGGTTTATTTTATAAGCTGAATGAACACAAATTTTTTATTTACTGTTTCATTTCCTCTGGAAGAAACTGAAAGAGGTATCTCCCGAAGCCCTAAACGAAGTGATTCGAGCGGGATTATTTCGTGTGGTGAAATATTACCCAGGTTCACATTTGCTCCAAAATTTTTAATAAACCAGGCTTGCTGCGATTCGGAAAGGAGCTTCCCAGATAACATTCTCCAGCTTTACATGTTCTGCAATTCGGATTATTTTATTATTTACAGACCCATCCTCGTTATTTCCGGTAGTACCCATTCCCTTCTTCAGCAATAACCTTTGCTGAGCCTGCGTCAATTCCGTTTTCATCGTCCACCCACTCATCTGGTGTGTAAACCACGGAGGCATCGAAAGGGCAGCGATGATTGATGCCGGGATGTCGCGCCAACTGGAATCGGCTGTGAGGAAAGCCCGATGCAGAATCCAATAAAAGCCAACGAAGCCGACAGCATGTTTCGCCTTTATTCATGCAGTTTTGGTATCGCTTGCCAGAAGTGGCGCCATGACGCCGCCGGTTGCCAAAAAGACTCCCACTTGCGGGTGCCGAATACACAGATGGCTCATATCGTTGCAAGGAAGGCTTATAGATCGAAGCTTTTACCCACTAGAAACGTCGAGGAACCCTCTTTTTCTTCTTTTTGCCGCTTCCGCCGCTACTCTGGCCGCCTCGGCTTCGCGCCGGGCTGTGACCTGGGCCGCATCGCACGCCAACCAGACGGTCATCGGTAAATTGCCGCGATTGTTCCAGGCGTAATAGGGAATTGCCGTCAGGCTCGTGGGGCAGATTGCCTTTGGCACCATGAAGTACTTATTGACGTACTGTACGAACTGTTGGAAATGGGCTGGTCGAGGTGAAAGAAATAGATAGTTATTTAAATCGGATGGGGAAGATCCTTCACCTCCTATCATAGGAAAACTCGCGATGAATTTATCACGACCAAGATAGTGTGCCTTACCCAGGATCTTATCAATTAGAAGGTAAGAGACATGCCATCGTTTTAATATATTTCTTCCTTCATTTGCTA
>CAVVGP010000002.1:0-5389 GCA_963747625.1 uncultured Bacteroidales bacterium
AAGCGATTCTTCTACCTCGGGCCTGGTTTTATGATTTTCCATATTTCTTCCAGTCACGATAGTAACTGTCGTATAAAACAACACCTTCAGGTTTGATAACCGTTACTCTTAAATTTGTTCTTGGCAGTAGTTTAACAAGAGAATCAATAAGCTGGTAATTCCCTTTTTCGGTTATAGAATTAGCTTTTATATAGTTATCGGTTATCTTGGTTGTGTTTTCGAGTTCGTCATTGAGAGTGGAAATACTGAATTCCTCTTCCCTATTATAAAGATAGCTGAGTATCAGGAGCGTAAAGAATATAAAGATTGCAGAATAGTATATGAAAAGATTATTTCTGAATTTATTTCTTATTATCATGTTTACTAAATTGATTAATTAGAATTCAAAAAAATAACCATAGCCTGTCTTGTTCTTTAAGGATCGGCCGTATTGTCCGAGTTTAGTCCGGAGCCTGGTAATATTTACATCCACAGTGCGTTCAGTAACAATAACATCCTGGCCCCAGATTCTTGTAAGCAGGTCTTCCCTTGAAAAAACCTTTCCCTGATTTTCCAGCAGGGTCCTGAGTATTTCATATTCCTTTTTTGTAAGTTCAACACGCTCATCGTTTATAATCAGTCCTTTTACGAACTGTATCGAGATCGATCCCATTGAACTGCAGAATGGCTTTGCTGGTTAACCTTGTCGGTATATGATCTTTTAAGACTGCTTTTACTCTGGCAGTTAATTCATTAACTGAAAATGGTTTTGATATATAATCATCGGCACCCAGACTGAATCCGGTAAGGATATCATTTTCCGTATCCTTTGCGGTAAGGAAAATCACAGGAATATCAATGTTTAATTCTTTTCTAAGCTTGTCAGCAAACTTAAACCCCGACATAGGGCCCATCATAACATCGAGAAGAACCAGGTCAAAACTACCAAGAGGTCTTTTCAATGCCTCTTCTGCTGAGTGGGCTGTTTCAGTATGATAACCTTCATTGCTCAGATTATACTGAAGAATTTCACATAAATCCTCTTCATCATCAACTATAAGAATCTTTTTCCCTTTATCTTCCATATTATGTATATCAGATATCTTCTGTTTCTGTGCAGATTTGTACCGATTCCCTTATGCCTGATATCAGTTCCCTGCATCGAGTATATTGAAGCTTCGGCGATATTTGTCGCATGATCAGCTATCCTTTCCATGTTGGTAATGATATTCTTCAGATCAATATAGCTAAGCAACATTTCCTTTGTCTTTTCACTTACCTTTGCCCTGGAGATACTGTTAATGAGAAGCTTCCTGTTCATATCATCCACTATTTCATCGTTTTTAATAGTCCATTCTGCATAAGAATCATCATTATTCAGAAATGAGAGAAGCGATTTTTCCACCATGGTTACCCCCGATACCAGCATATTCATCAAAACATTTTGCATGGCTTCGTATTCGGTGGTTTCTTTAATTGAGTCTATTGAATGAATAATATTCATTACAAGGTCTCCGATGCGTTCAAGATTAATTGATATCCGGTATATGGAGTTAAGCTTTCTGATATCAGACGCTACAGGCTGATATAATATAATTGTGTTAATGAACTTATCACTTATAATTACTTCAAATTCATCAATTTTATTTTCATTTTCCTCAATCCTGGTGAGGATATTTTTCATTTCATCTTTATCATTTGACGACATATATTTTTCAAGAAGAGTCAATTGGATCAGCACCAGATCGGCCATCTCCTCAAAACTCTTCACACTGTCAATAATAGCTTCTTCCTTTTTGTTTGTCATAACCGGCTTATTATTCTTATTTTAAAATCTTATTCATCAGATTGTCAAGGCACAATGAATCGTTGCAAAGTTAACTTCAATTATTGTTACAAATGATCTTTGAGTGTTACTTAATTGTTACATTTCTGTAAAGTTTGTTACTGTTGTTACTAATAGCATTTGGTATTTTCAGATAAAAAATGAGCAAAAGGTTGTATACAAATGTTATTATCCTTATTTTCGATTATTCCATCAATTTTTATAATCCACCTGAAGACCAATTCAAATCAGGCAATCAATAATCAAAAATAGCAATAATAGCAGGAAGTTATATTTTTGTAACTTGCATTTTTTCCTAATTCATTAAAAAGATGAAAAAGCTGATATCAATTTTTATTTCTTTGAATTTTTTTCTGTTGGCAGGCTATTCTCAGACTTATTTAAAACCTAATTATGCTCTTAAAAGTCATGAGACGCTTGAGATCTTAAAAATTGAAGTTGAAGCCCATAAAACTGTTATTTTTCTCAGTATAGAGAACAGGATCACAGGAGGTTATTTCTGCGCCGATAAAAATATATTCATAATTTATCCCGATGGATCACAAAGCAAACTGACTTCTTCGAAAGGAATCCCTGTTTGTCCTGACACTTATATATTTAAAGCAATTGGCGAGAAACTCCTTTTTGAACTGACATTTCCACCATTAAAACCTGGGACACAATGGATTGACCTTGTTGAGGGTTGTACAGATAACTGCTTCTCATTCTACGGTGTTTGTCTCAACAGCGATTTGAATAAAAAAATTGATGATGCATCTGTACTTGCAGAAAATTCTCAACCTGCTGAAGCATTAGCAAGTTTCATGAAAATTGCTGATGCAATAGATAAAACAGATTCAGGTATTGAGGGTCTGATATATATGAATATTATTAATCTTGCAAAAGAGACAGGTAATATGGCTAAAGCGGAAGAATGGTACAGGAAGTTGAATTCTGCAAGTATTCCGAGACATGAATTATATATCAAACATCTTAATTCACAAGGGATTATATTCTGAAAAAAATAGAGCCGCCCAATATGGACGGCTCTATTTCATGTATTTCTTTATTTTGCAAAACTATTTTTTCCCGAAATAGAAATCAAGTCCTACGGCAACCATCTGTGTTGATTTATTATAGGTTTCAGTCACAGGGATTGGGATGGCTACCCAGCATGTGAGTCATAAGTTTTTGAAGCCTGAGCATAAAATGCACGCTGGTAAGCCTAAATTCAGATCGATCATTGGAGTGATACGGTAACCAAATCCAAACCCGATTGAATTGGTGTTTGAACTGAAACTCTGATCACTCTGATAGTTGCTGTTAACACCTGTTGTAGTGTGAGACCAGCCGGCGCTGATGCGCAGTTTTTCAGAAATACCATATTCCACGCCCAGGCCGTATTCAAGAAAATTTTTGTCGATCTCACTTATATTAATAGTTTCACTTCCATCATAATCGACAGCTTTATCTACATATTCATTAAAGCTTGCGGAAAGTAAAAGTTTCTTGACTGGTTTATAAGTTACTCCCAGGGAAATCATTGCAGGCATGTCGGCAATTACCTTCTGGCCTTCGACAAATATACCACCCCCTTCATTATTCGTAACTTTCGTAGTAAGATCAAGTTTTGTCTTGAACTCATATTTAACGGCAATATTCAGCTTATCAGAAGGTGAAATATTTACACTTAAGATAGGTGTATATCCAGTACCGGTTTCCTGAGCATCAACATTTATATCCTGTGTTGCATTTGCATTTGTAGACATTCCAGTCGCTTTAGCAGTAAATCCTGGTGCAACAGCTCGTAAGAATCGCCTGAGCATTACCAATATTCATACCTGTAGGGCACCTAATGCACTGATTGTTCCAAGTAATTGAGTTAACACCTTCGACTGTAGAAGCAGGCAAAGCGCCTCTGAAAGGAGACATTGCTGGATACCACCTAGATATCGCATTCAATAAACCACAGCAGCCTGAAGTCGCAAGTAGAAAATCCATTAAGGTAAGTTGCTCCGGCTGTAAAGAAATCACTGGCAAGTACCATTCCTCCGTTAAATTAGCACCAAAAGCAGGATAGTTGGGATTAATCTTGATATTTTTTATATATCCGCTGTAAGTGTTTTTAGCTGAGACAACGCGCAATCCAAGTGCAACAGAAATCAAATCATTGATTTTATAGCCGACATTTGCCTGATAACCAAAATAAACAGAAGATCCTTTAAAATAATATATCTGCTGAATATTGTGTTGTTGGGATGCCCTGGCTGGTCAAACTTGGTGGAATATCAGCAATATTCATTTCAAAAGAGGGTAGTCCTGTATTGTATTTTGCTCCCCCTCCTCCGCCAATCGGATTGAATCCTGCCGAAAATGAGAGTTTCCCTGTATTATATACTAGATAAATTCCCGGGAAAACAGGAGCACTTACTTTACCGACATATTCTTTTGGAGTGCGGCAAAGATAGGATAATTGCTGATTACCTTTTGCGTCTGGCCGATTGTCTGATTATTAATTGAAGCAAAAAAACCTGCCAAGCTTTGTTAGACCAGCCGGATTGAAATAAGCAGCATCAATACTGGTAGAGGCATTACGGTTTTGAAACGCGTAAACATGGCACTCTGGTTATTGTTGGTAACCAGTCCGCCCGCAAGCAGACTGCCGGTAATGAACAAAGAAGCAATAAATGTCAAAAGTTTTCTCATAGGTTTCGATTTAAGGTTTAATCTATAAGGCATTTTATAAGGTTATACCAATCCCATTTTTCTGGTTAAAGGTTTATTAAAAAAGCTGATCTTATTTAAAGAACAATGTTATAATTGTCCAAATGTAGAAAAATAATTCTTTTCTGCAATAGGTCTAAAATACTATATTGATATTTAATTGATTGTATAACATCATTCTCTCCGGTCGAAAAAAAGCATACATTAATGAACTTATAGCAGTTTTAACTGCCGGCTCTTAATCTTTTTATCTCAAGTGCCTCTTTTTGTCAGAGCTTGCTCAGGTTCCAGTTAGGGTACCATCTGATTACAGGATTTCCTTTTTCCCATTCAACCGGTAGCCATATATACCTGCTGTCTGCAAGGTTATCAGGCATCCACCTGTCGCCCATATAGATAAATTCATTCTTTTTTCCATTTACAATAAGTATCTGTGTACTCTGCGAGCCGAAAGTGATTTTGTTTTCATCATCCGTGCCCCTGCATGGATTTCCGATTGATTTCCATTCGCCAAGAATCTTTCTGGAGACAGCAAGGCGTGCAGGATTTGGTTTCCACCCTGTTGTGCCTGAGGTGAACATGAAATACCTGTCTTTTGCATAAAAAACAGCCGGTGCTTCATTAGATTCTCCCGGAAGAACACGGATATATTTCCCGGTAAAATCAAGATAATCATCAGTGAGCTCTGAAAAATGAAGTGTCATATTCTCTTCTGCTGCATGGACATGATATGCTTTTCCATCTTTATCAATAAAAATGGTCATATCACGTGACATCTGACCTTTTTCAAAATCGCGTCGTACATAAAGGCCTTCTTTTACTGCAACTTTCCACTCATCTGATCCAGTTTTGAGATTCATG
>CAVVGP010000003.1:0-11231 GCA_963747625.1 uncultured Bacteroidales bacterium
AATGAACAAGTGACAAACGGTCCAAAATGAAATCCGATTAAATCCCATGGAGCATATGATTGAGTTTGTAATGTAAAAAGAAGCCGGTCCTTACCCGACAGAATTTTACTGTTAAATCCGACAATACCGATGCCATGGCCATCATTCAGAGTTAAACTGTCATAGGACATCCTGTTTAAGCCTAAAGTGACCTGTGGTTTCACAAATTGTCTGAATTTCCAGTTTCCGATTTCAAATAATCTTGTGAAATAATTTACGCCGAAAGTAATAGTGCCCTCTTCAGTATGTGATGCACGAAAAAAAGTTCCATATTCAAAGTTGGTACTCATGTATCCCCATTCATAATAGTTTCCAAATGCAAACCGCAAACCTAAATACGGTCTCCAGGAATTGTTTCTTAACTGGAACCCTCCCGTCAGTTCTAAAACCTGTCCTACCGGAACATCCTCTATTGTTCCGTATTTAAACAAATATTTATCCTGAACATATTTACGTGTAGAAATTCCAATTCCAGCCAGATAGAAGTCCTCGTTTGAATATATTTGCAACGTATCATTAATTTCTGATGGCTTTTGAGGGTATCGGATACGCAGATAACGGGCAGATAAAATTAAATTAGTCGCCAGTTCTTCATCTGTTGATCCTTTGAAAATCCGGAATGCCTTACCGGCCCAAAAATCCTGTGTATTAAATTTCAAATTCAAAGGAGTATAGAACGGGATCTCACCTTCAAGTGAATCTCTTTTTACCTGAGTAGCAAATGAAATGCCACCTGCCCATTTTGCATAAGGAGAATAAAATGGCCGGTCAATAGCCAGGCTCCTTCTCATATTTCCATATCCGTCGAGTTCGTAATGCAAATTTGAGTTGATATAAGTTGTCTTAATATTGGGAATGAAATAATTTGTTGAGAATGTACTTATACCGGTGCTTATATTTCTTGTGAAAACATCCTGAAACTCGTGGCCTAGTCCTAAGAAGTTATTATCTGTCAGGCCAATTTTAGCCTGTGAAGTCGAAAAGACTGCTTCCCCGCTGATGCTCCAGTTATCCAGTTCGCGTATAAAAATATCCACGGAATCGGATTTTGCTCCAGGTGAAACAACATAAAAAGTAACATCATGCACGAATTTCTGTAGTCGGATCAAACGCTCTGACTCTTTGACAAAAAAAGAGTTAAAAGCTTCATTTTCACGGATAAGCAATAGGTTTCGGATCGCGATAGTCTGTGTTTTAATATGCATACTATTTCCTAAGGTGGTTAATCGGCTTTGCAGCTGCGTTGCAGTGTCAGTGGAGGAATATCCGAAAGGATCGAGGGTGACAATGTTTATCTTTCGTATTATTTTACCCTCAAAAGTACTGTACGGTTTCTGAAACAGTTGTTTATAAACTTTTTTCTTGACTTCATTTTTTGAAATGATAGTAATCGGTTTGAAAATCAAGCTATATATAAAATTATTGAACTTGTTTCGCTTCGAATAGGTTTCAATATCCTTATAAAGTTGAGTTGAATCTTTTTTGACAGCAGTTTCCTGAGCAAATGCAAAGTTGTTGATTAAAACTGAGACAGAAAGTAGTATGATTAATTTTGGGGCCCACATTTAGCCTTACCATTTATGAATGTCTTATTATAGAACTATTTTCTATTTTTATATTATAAAATTTGATTTGATAGGAATCAGCCTTTATAATATTTTCAGATAATTTGTCCTGAAAAAATAAAATCAACCGGGTTTTGCATATTAAAATATCTTACTGCTCCGGCAAAATAAGCCTGCGAAATTATGTGAAGCACTCAAAATTTAAAAAGTCATCGCATAACGGTTGCCGTTAAACGATGACTTACAGAATAAAACCTAAAGTTAAAGCGCTGCAATAATTTTGTGCAATTCTTCTTTTGTCTTGCCTAACTTTTTTTGAAGTTTTCCAAACATTTCCTCTTGCCTGCCTTCTTCAAACATAAGGTCGTTGTCGGTTAAAACAGCAAATTTCTGTTTTAGTTTGCCTTTTTGCTCAATCCAGTTTCCTTTTAATTCAGTTGTATTTTTCATTTTCTTTAAAATTAGTATCGCGAATCATGCATAAAAACACATTTTTTTGTCTCCTTAGAACTCCGCTTCCACAAGGTTCTTCGATTACCATGGTCCGCCAGCCGGCGGAGAGCAAAGTTTTAAATTGCTATAATGATGCTAAGAAGTTCCATTTTTGATTTACCAAGCTTATATTCAAGCATTTCGATCATTTCCTTTTCTTTCCCTTCGGGATATCGTAAATCTTCTTCAGTAATGTCAGGAAATTTTTCCTTAAGCTTTCCTTTTTTGCTTTCCCAGTATCCTGTCTTGTTAATATTCATGGCTTGTGATTTTTTGCGAGTTAAAATTTCAAAATCTTATTATTAAGGTACAATCCTAAAATTAAAGGATAATTCTTAATCATAACAAAATTAGGGTTTTGGCTTGTTGCAACTGTTACATAAATTTCTGAAAGAGTTACATAATTCACGCTTACGAATTATGCTGATAGATTCGCATCTCATCAAAAAATGGTGTTTTTTTTGTTTCAACGCATTTTACTGCATAGAGATAGAGGGCTGCACTCCAGGTTTGCCAGTCCTGCCCCATAGGTTTTCCATTCTGTGCTTTTATCCATTCATTAAATCCAAAGTTGAACTTATTTGTATTTGAAAGTTTAATCAGATGAGTAAGCGCCAGCAGCTTTTCCTCTGCTAGTGCATACTTTTTTGCAGCGACCAGAGCAGCTACATAAAATCCGCAAACAAAAGGCCAGATACCTCCATTATGGTATTCCCCCGGGTTATTAAGATTGCATATCTTGGAAGCCAGTCGGGATCTTCAGGTTTAATATAAGGGAAGAAATTAGGTGGCAGGTCAACTGCCAGTTCACCTTTTTCTCTCAGAGCTGAACACTCCTCTTCGATCCAGGAAATAATATCTTCAGCTCTTGTGGGAGAGGCTATTCCGGAGAGAATGGCAATACTGTTTCCCAGAAGGTCAAATCGTTCGCTGCTGTAAATTTTATAAGACCAGAAAGCATAGTAGGGTTTATGTTTTACTACAAGCCCTTCATGAACATGATGATGTATTGTTCCGCCGGTGATCGTAAACCGGCTCATTTCACCACGCATTTTGTCAGCTCTTTCATTCTTTCCCAGGAGACGCAGATAGCTATAGACAGAGTGTATTAACAAATAGCCCATATCCTATGACCCATTGTTCATCGCGCCAGTCGCTGGTTGGTTGCTGGGCAACAATGAATCTGTCAGAAGGACTTTGATACTCCATCCAGGTCAGGGATTTTTGAACAGCATCATTGAAGAAAATCTTTTTCTCCCGATACCTTTCTGAAAATCCCGGCGCCTAATAAAAACAAAGGCGTGGTATCACTTGATCCCCGGTCCTCTTTATCGTGCACCAGTGACGGGATAAGACCATGTTCTGTCTGGTTTTTTGCCAGGGTTTCCAAAACATTCCGGATGCTCTCCAGCAGCTTTATGTTCCCGGATACTGCTATTCCAAAAACAGATAACATAAGATCTCTTGTATATGGTTCAGGATATCCCCAGCCTGCTGTACGTGGAAGACCATGAAATGGTCCGTGTGCATTATGCTGCAAAACTTCAATAGCAGCTTTTTTGGCCTCTTCAATCTCCTGCTGATCTGTAGCTTTCATTATTTAATTCCTAATTTATTGCCAATTATCTCAACAAAACGTTTTGCAACAACACGGTAATCAAAGTTTTTTACAACTCTTTCCCTGGCAGCTTTGCCCATTTTTTCACGTAATGCTGCATCCGTCATGAGAAGCATTAAATATTTTCCAATATCATGCACATCTGCCCGATAGTCTACTATCCGCGGTTCTTTAAACTCCACGCTATGGCGTTTTTCAAATCCTGATTCATCACCAAGTATAACATGGTCGACAACTATTTTCTGCGCTACTTTAGCGAGGAAAGCCGTTTCTCCATGTACAAGAGTGTCAAGCATTCCCATTGCCTTAATACCTATCACCGGCTTTTCACAGGCTCCGGCTTCCACCTGTGGCATACCAAATCCTTCCAGCCGGGATGGAGCCGCATAAATATCGCAGGCTCCGATAAGATATGGCATAAATTTCCTTGAAATAGTATTGGTTGCGTATGTGACATTCTTTTCAATTCCAAGATGTTCAGCCATATCAAGGTCATCTATGTTTTGCTTTTGAGTCCGGGGCTGGGGCCATACTTTACACACGTATTTCCAGTCAGGGGCTTTGGTATCGATAATTGCGAGTGCCTGCATTACTTCCTGGGCTCCTTTTGAGGCTGCATCACCGCCGATAGTAAGGATCATAATCTGATCATGTGAAATTCCCAAGGATTCCCGTACTGCCAGAATCTTGGGATCATTTCTGTCATGCGGAATGAAAGTATCAGTGTCACATCCGACAGGTAAGACTTCAATTATGTCGCCTTTTATCCCGTCGCGCATATACATCTCTTTTACCCAATTAGAAGTTACCAGGATAAGCGGTAGAGCATTTAAAACCTCCTGGTAGTTTGCAATATACCCATCTGCTACCAGCCACGGCACAGGATGAACGCCATATCGTTGTGGGTGCAATACCAGCTGAGGTGTATGCCCCCAGTAACCTACACCGACAACTACATTTGGTTCAAACCATCGATAGTACCATTCCTTTTCCTGTGCTGATTCGAAATGAACAGCCTGTGCATCTACGCCCATTTCAAGAAGTCCTTTGTAGAGCAGATCTCCCTGTGTCGCCAATCCTCCGGGTGAAGGCGGATAATCATATAATAACAAAACTTTCATAATGGAATAATTTTCAAATTTTCAAATTCAAGAGTTTATAAAGCCATTTTTTAGCTGCACCAGGATCGGTAAATTTCCAGAATGATTCTGCTCTGGGTGTGGTTTCTGCTTCGAAGCCATTTTTTTCAAATCCATATGTTTCAGTAATTATCCGATATTTTCGCAGCCATATCCGTTTTGTGAGAGTACGGATAGTGAGTTGCATTTTCCATAGCTGCCGGATAGTGTTTTTTATTATCGTCGGTATAGGCAAAGGCCCATAATTCCCGGGTTGAAATTTTGCCGGCATCCCAGAGTTTTATTACTGCTTGTCCTGTTTCTTCATGCCTGCGATGCCTTGTATATTCTCCTGAAGGACTATGAGTAATTAGCAGGTCGAAATGTTTTGCAGGCAATAAATTGAGAATGGCCTGTTCAATCTCATTTTCCTCCAAAGGTTTTTGTTCGGGGCCATCATCGAGGTCGCCCATTATACCTTTGGCTTTAAGGATTTTTAATGCATTATAAAATTTAGCGGAACGGTCTTCATCGTTTACCCTGGAAAGGCAGACAATAAACCATTTCCATAAAGGATGGCTAAGTATCGTCCCTCCGGTCCACAATGTTTCATCATCGGGATGGGCTACAACAACGGCAACGGTTTTTGAATTGTTATCTGGAGTTCTTAAGTTCATTCAGAAGTTCATTTAAATCGATAGTAGCATAAGTTGATGCATAGTCCGACATGGCATAAGGGAGGATAAGATTTCTATTGTGAATGATAGAACCACAGGAGTAAAGTACGTTTGGCACATAACCTTCTCTTTCTTCACTGTTGGAAAACAATAAAGGTGTCCTTAGTCTTCCAATTTCTATTTCAGGATTATTCAGTTCATATAATGATGCTCCTAAAACATATTCCCTCATTGGCCCTACACCATGGGTTATTATAAGCCAGCCTTCTTCCGTCTCGATGGGAGAGCCGCAGTTTCCTACCTGTATCAGATCCCATGAATATTTTGGTTTCTGAATAAGGAGGCTTCCGCCAGATATTAATATTGTCGAATAAGCTAAATAATTATTTATTCCGTCTGTTCTGCAAAGTATTGCATATTTCCCGTTGATCTTTCTTGGAAACAAGGCCATTCCTTTGTTCTGAGCCAGTTCTCCATGAATCGGTAAACCCTTGAAATGATAAAAATCCCTGGTAGAAAGTAATTTAGGTAAAATGGACATGCCATCATACGCAGTGTAGGTTGCATAATAGTCAACTTCACCGTTTTCCCCAGTGAATTTAACAAAACGCGCATCTTCGATACCATTTCTTTCAGTATTGGATATAGGGAAGATCACTCTTTCAGAAATAGCAGAGTCAAGGGAAAACTCAATTTCATAATGCGACAGAGCCAGCCATACCATCTGACTAATGATTAATTCTTTATTTGGTGTAAGCTTATGTGTTTTTCTTATTTCTTCCACTGCCCTTTTTAAATCACCATAGGTAAACCTGTCTTCCAGTTTTTCCAATACAAAGAGGGGTGACAGAATAGTGTCGAAATCGCGCATTTCATCCAGCTTCTTAATAAATGATTTTTTATTATAAATGTGTCTTTTGATCCGTTCAGCTTCTGCCAGCATTGTACCGACGGGTTCAATAATCATATTATTATTTTTATCAATGACGGCTGAACGAAAAACAATGGATGAAATATGCCCTTCACCCGTTGCCCTGAAACTGATGATCACTCTTTTTTCATCTGTTGCTGTCTCCGATTGATCAGGATCTTCCACGATTGACGGATTAAAAAAGGCTGCCGATTCAATTGAGTATTCCATTGTGAAATAGGAACCAATCAGCTCTTTTCTTGAATGATTAATTTTGGATGGTTTAATTCCCATTTCACCGTAAATCTTAGCCAGCTTATTAAAGTGTGTTTCAAATGTCAGTGAGATATTTCTGTGTCGCCTGGAATAATTTCTCAGCACCTGGCTTAATGCAATGAATACTTCATCATCAGGCATTGCCAATACACTTAGTATAATATTTTTACTCCTTTCGACTGAGAAATTGCAGAATCGGGCAATTATCCTGCTGGGGTCAGGGGAAAATCTGGTACTTTTTCTCGTTACTTCAACCTGCATAGCTTTGGCATATTCATTTAATTCAATAATTACGGCTTTTATTTCATTTTTTTATTGGCTATTCCTGCACTATCAGCAATAAAATAATAGGATGCAATTTTCGATGAATTTTCATTTAACGCGAAAACTGAAACTCCTTCTTTTTTTGATCTCTTTTCAGAATGGACAATAATCTGCTCACTATAAATTCTATCCTGCTCATGATACTTTTCCACCGTCAATCTTGCCATCAGGTAGCTTACTGTTGATTCTGCTCCCTGGTTGAGATTCACATGAGTTTCTTCCAAACCATCATAACAACCTCCGGTACATGGATTATAAATAATCTGATGCAATCGGTTGTTTCCTAAAAACCAGTTAAATGCAGTTTCCATTTTCTGACGGTAGTCTTCATCATTAAACACATCATAAAATTTACTTAATGTCATAATCGTATAGGCAACATCAATGGGCTGTTCCCCAAAATGTCCTGCTTCTTGACCCTTTTGCAGCCAGTTTTTATTGGAAATTACTTCTATCCCGTTTTCATTAAATATTTTTGATAAAAGAAAATTTAATGATGATAAGGCAATTTCCTTATAAATTGCTTCTCCGGTCAATAACCAGGCATATAATATGGCTTCAGGTAATATACTGTTGGCATAAGTAAGATAACCTTCAAACCATTGCCACTTTTCATCAGATTCATGTTTATACATCTGAACCAAGCGTTGGCAAATGTTTTTAAAAGGTAAGATTTTCAGGCGATTTTATGGCTATTTTGATACATAATACAACCCTTTTATTGCAAAAGCCATAGCCCTTGTTGAATGTACTTGCTTCAATACGAGAACAGCATTTTTGAAAAATTGTTATAGCCTCTAGATATGATTTCCCGGGTAACTTCTTTTAACGAAATTAAATAACCCAATGCCCATATAGCCCTTCCATTGGAATCATCTAAATTTGTCGCTTTATTTTGATCGGTAAATTTATTATCATCATCTACATAATTTAAAAAGTCTCCGTAAGGTTGCTGACAATATTTAATAAAACTGAGATATTTATTTATGTACCAGATACTTTTTTTATCGCCCGTTAACATAAAATGCATGCACATTGCAATCATTGCTCTGGCATTATCGTCGAGAGTATAACCGGAACAAGATCGGGTTGATTAATTTTTGAAAACTGAATGATCCCTGTATCAGTTGTCATTTGTTTTAAATGATTCAGATTGATAGCAGGAAGATTGTATTGTATTGTCATTTTATCACCTGCAATTTTTTCGAACAGCATTGTATGTGCTACGGCAGAATTTTCCCAGGCTGTGGAAACAATTTTCTGCAAGGTGTTTATTCTTATATTCCTTCGTAATTTATCGTCATTAAATAACCGGAGAACGCCTTTAGCAAGTTGTTGCGAGTTGCCAAAATCAAAAATAATTCCTGTATCCTCAGTAAGTACTTCTTTTGCATGTGGAATAGGAGTTGAAATGATAGGGCATCCGCAGCTCATTGCATATGCAAAAGTGCCGCTTACTGCCTGGTTGGGATCGTTAGTTGTAAAAAGATAAATATCTGTAAGCTGCAAATATTCAAGCAAGTCAGGTAATGCCAGATAGCTATTTATGAATTTTACGTGTTGGGTTAAATTATTTTTAACTACCATTTTCTCAAGACTTATCCGGTATTTCTCTCCTTCTTCTTTCAAAACTTCAGGATGTGTCTTGCCCAAGCACCAGGAATAATGTGTCAGGGTTAGTTTTAATGATCAGCTGGTAATGCTTTTAAGGTAGTTTCAATACTTTTACCCGAGCTTAACAGACCAAACGTAGAAAGAACTTTCCGCCCTTTGAATCCGTATTTCCTCTTTAGGGATTCCCTGTTTAAATGTGGTACCAGATGTGTTCCATGGGCTATCACCGATATTTCTTCTTCCTTCAAATCATAATCGTTCATTAATATTTTTGCCGAATTATGAGTCATAACGACTATTGATTCACAGGCTGATGCAATAGTTCTTATTTCAGTTTTCAACTTTTCATCGGGATGTGGCAGTACAGTATGAAAAACTACAATAACAGGTTTTGTAATATCTTTCAGAAGCTGAAGAAATGCCATTTCCTGCTTTTTAAAGAAACCAAACTCGTGCTGGATAAGAACGATTTTAATATGATAGTCTTTATTAATCTTCAATGCCAGTTTCGCATATTTGTCAGCCAGTGAAGTCTTAAGTACATATTTTACCTCACCGGGATATTCAAAATTCTCATCACCCGATTCCAGTGCGCACACTTTTATGGAAAAGGTATTGCTGAATTTGTTATTCAGAGCCTTTATCAAATCACTGGAATATGTAGCTATGCCGCATTCCCTGGGTGGATAAGAAGTAATAAACAATATTTCGGCAGGATCGCTGGATTTGTCTGTCTGCGATTGCAATTCACTCATTATGGTATTCATCTTTGGGTATACTGAATTTTCAAAGCCATACAACCTTTCCTGATAATAAATCATCTCTTTGGTTTGCTTTGAACCTGTTTTATTTTTCATCTTTTATTTTATAAGTTAACAATTCGGCTACCAGCTTATGTAAATTCACTGATGCGCAAGCTATCAGGGTATCAGCAGCCCCGTAATAAATAAATAAGGTATCACCAAATAAGGCAGTTCCGGTTGGAAAAACCACATTATTCACTTCTCCATTTAATTCCCAATCATATTGAGGTGAGAAAAGAGCATATGGCAATCTGGCTATTTCTTTTGCAGGGTTATCTAATTCCAGCAAAGCAGCACATGCAGAATAGACTAAGCCTTTGTCAGTATGTTCCACACCGTGGTAAATCAATAACCAGCCATTTTCTGTTTCAATTGGAGGACAACCACTTCCAATATAGCTTGATTCGTGGGAAAATACAGGATCGATGACAATATGATCTTGCAGTTTTAAAAAATAATTTTCCCAGAATTCTTTAGTCAGATCAGTTAAACTTTTCACTGAGACAATTTGAATGCCTGGCCTGATCCGGTGAAGAAATACCAGATTGCCTTTGATTCTTCGCGGGAAAAAAACTACATTTTTGTCCCATAACATCACTTTTTTTTCAGGATCGGCATCCGGATTGTAAAACTTATTATCGTGGTAATATTTTTCATTAACACCACCTTCTGATTTTACAAGAGATATAAATCTTGCAAAGGTTATGGGAGGAACAATGAGGCCCTGTTTTTTGAAATGTACTAAATCTTTCGATATAGCCAAAGCTCCTCGTGCATTTGTACCATCATATGCGGTATATGACATGTAATACTGATCTTCAATCTTTACAATACGGGGATCTTCAATACCATGTTTTTCATATTCGAATTCAGGGACCATAATTGGCTTATTCCATCTTTCAGCAACTGTTAACGGACCATCAAGTCTGCTATAACCAATAGTTGAAAAATTCCCTTTTTGCACCGATCTGTAGAAAAGATGAACACTTTTATCTTCCTGCATGGCTGCAGGATTAAGCACGCCTTCGTTTTCAAAATCCAAATTTGTCTTAGACAATAAAATTCCTTCTTTTTTGACCTTTATCATGGGATATATTAAATCATTTTACTAATAAACCTGACTCTAGAGATACGATTAAAATTTATTTAACAAAGGTGTGTAACTAAAGATGCTTAAGTGTTACAGAACTTTGACAAAAAGTTACATTATTCACGCATTGTTATACCAGAGGAATTAATACCACTCCTTTGCCAGGGCGGAGACTTTTCAAGAATAATCAGGGGAATATAAGTGACTCAACTGAGGAAGAATCTCCGTACACTTACTTTGAGGATTTTATTCTTTTTAAAATCGTTTTGATTTTTATTAATGGAGGCATTGTATCACCTAATAAATAACCCCATGGTTTTAGTGGTTCTATATGATCGAATATTAGTTTTATAATTGCCAACAATGGCATGGATAGAAACATACCGGGTATTCCCCATAAGGCATTTCCGGCAAGAACAACAATTACAGAGAATAATGCATTTATTTTTATTTTTGAAGCGACTATGTATGGAACAATGTAGTGATTGTCAATCAGCTGGATAATATAATAAGCAATCAGAACGTATAAAGCGTACCATGGATCGGTTTAGTGACAGGGCAACAATCATTGGCATAGCAACCGCAATTATTCCTCCGATGTACGGGATGACATTAAGCAAAGCAGCAAGTATACCGAGTATAAAAGCGTACTCAATCCCCAATATCAACAGTGCAGCAGTATTCATTACTGCCATCAGGGCAGCT
>CAVVGP010000004.1:0-7310 GCA_963747625.1 uncultured Bacteroidales bacterium
ATTAAAGGCAACATTACCCAGATCACCCCAACATTCCTTACAATGGAAACGGGTGGCATTGGTTACTTAATAAATATCTCAATAACGACATTTTCGAAGCTGGAAGGCCATAAGGAATCTAAAATTTTAATTCATGAAGTCATCAGGGAAGACAGCCATCAGCTATTTGGTTTTGCCGATAATGAGGAGCGGGATATTTTCAGGTTGCTTATTTCAGTTACAGGTGTAGGTGCAAATACAGCCAGGATGATGCTTTCCTCACTTAGTCCGGGAGAGATAGAGAAAGCAATTTCAGGTTCCGATGTAAACCTTCTCAAAAGCGTCAAAGGAATAGGATTAAAAACGGCTCAGAGGATCATAGTTGATCTGAAAGACAAGTTAGGCAAACATGCCGGAAGCGGTGAAATATTTGACTTTGCAGACAATACAAAACGTGAAGAAGCGTTATCTGCATTAGTAATGTTAGGATTTGCCAAAAGTGCTGTCTCAAAAGTCCTCGATAAAATTGTCAGAGATGAAAAAAACCTGACTGTTGAGGACATGATAAAGAGAGCACTTAAAAACTCTGTAACTCTGAATCTAAGCCGTACCGTATTGAGATCGAGTATATCACATAAAAATATACTGATATTTTTGTATCTTCTGCTTTTAGCTTCTTTCCTCCTAATGTCCTCAGAAGCAAGTAGTCAGAGTGCATTGCAAAAAAATAATACGTCTGATACTACCCGGAAATCAATACTGAAACTTAATGATGACTCAGGTATCCCCTGGGAACATCGGAAAAGGCCCCTCTTTTCCTTGATGAACCATCAAATTATAAATACTCAGTAATTTATGATCTGGATAAGGATGAATATATCATTTATGAAAAAATAGGAGCACTCGATTATCGCACTCCTGTACATATGACTCCTGAAGAATTCAGAAAATATGAATATGAAAAGGCAATGCGCGATTACTGGCAATCGAGAATTTCAGGTGCTGAAGCAGGTTATAAATCCAGTCTGATACCACAAATTGAAGTTGGCGGTGCAGCATTTGACAAGATATTTGGAAGTAATACAATCAATATTGTCCCGCAGGGGTCGGCTGAACTGATATTCGGGATCAACATTTCAAAAACCGAAAACCCTACATTATCCGAAAAACTAAGGACAATACCTACATTCGATTTCAAGGAAAAAATTCAGATGAATGTTACCGGTACAATTGGTGACAAGATGCAGCTTGGAATAAATTATAATACCGATGCAATGTTTGAATTTGAGAATAAGACAAAACTTCAATACTCAGGGAAGGAAGATGAAATACTGAAAAAAGTTGAGGCAGGGGATGTCACTCTTCCTCTTAGCGGAACTTTAATAACAGGCAGTTATAGCCTCTTTGGACTTAAAAGTTGAGGCACAGTTCGGAAAGTTGACATGTAACTACCATCCTTTCGCAACAGAAAGGACAGACTTCCGTAATTCAGGCCACAGGAGGTGCTCAACTGACCAGTTTTGATATATATGCCGATGCATACGAAGCAAACAAGAATTTCTTTATTTCCCAATACTTCAGAGACACATATGATGCATCACTTAAGAATCTGCCGGTTATAAGCTCAGGAATAAATATTGTCCGGATTGAGGTGTGGGTAACAAACAAATCAATCAGCTTCAGAATGCCAGCAACAGGAACATAGTCGCTTTTGTCGACCTTGGTGAGAATAAAAATAATATTTTCAACAAAGTACCGGCTTTTCAGGCAACTCCGGGAGCTTTGATTTACCCTGACAACAGTACGAATAAAATGTACCAGCAGTTAACAACTACTTATAATATTATAAGGAACATTGACCAGGTTACAAATGCTTTTGCTTCTTTATATCCGGGATTTCAGATAGGACGCGATTTTGAAAAAATTGAAAATGCCAGAATGCTTGATCCGAGAGAGTATACACTTTAACAGCACAGCTGGGGTATATATCACTCAATACTGCTTTAAATACCGATGAGGTTCTGGCAGTCGCTTATGAATATACAGTTGCTGGTCATGTTTATAAAGTCGGTGAGTTTTCAACAGATGGAATTGCTGCTCCGCAAACTCTTATACTTAAGCTTTTAAAAGGGACTAATCTGAGTCCCAAGCTGCCGACCTGGAAACTGATGATGAAGAATATATATTCACTCGGATCAGGAAAACTGGAAAGTAAAGAATTTTCAATTGAATATCCTTTACCAGGATCTAAAACAGGAAATTCAATCAATTATATCCCGGAAGGTAAACTGGCTAACAAAATACTTCTACAGGTTATGGGTCTTGATAATCTGAATTCCCAGAACGACAGGCAACCTGATGGTTATTTTGATTTCATTGATGGTGTCACTGTTATGGCTGACAAAGGGAAGAATAATTTTCCCTTATGTTGAACCTTTGGAAGTCACCTGAAAAAAAGATTGCCAATCCCACAGTAGCCAGCAAATATGTATTTCAGGAGTTATACGATTCGACTCAGACAGTCGCTAAACAAATAGCAGAAAAAGACAAATTCGAACTTCAAGGGACATTACTCTGCTCAATCAGGATCAGTAATAAGGCTTAATGCCACTAGCATACCTCAGGGCTCTCAAAGTCACTGCAGGAGGAGTACCCCTTACTGAAAACACTGATTATATTGTTGATTATAATATGGGAACTGTAACAATAATAAATAGTGCGCTTATTGAATCACAAACACCTATCCAGGTTTCGCTTGAGAACAATCAGTTTTTTGGATTCCAGACAAAAACACTGCTTGGAACGCACCTCGATTATAAGCTATCAGATAAATTAGATATCGGAGGCACAATACTTCATCTCAATGAAACACCATACACCCAGAAAGTAAATTACGGGGAGGAGCCGATTTCAAACACAATATGGGGTTTAAATACTTCATATAAGACAGAATCGCAGTTACTTACAAAGATGATTGACAAAATTCCACTTCTCAATACAAAGCTCCATCATCAATCTCTTTTTTCGGCGAGTTTGCAGACCTTATACCTGGGCACTCTGCGGCGATTTCAAGCTCAGGGAATTCATACATTGACGATTTTGAAGCGAGCGAAATACCACTTGACCTTAAATCATTTAATGCATGGAGCATCTCCAGTGTTCCTCAGGGACAGAACGATCTTTTTCCTGAAGCGCAGTTTAATAATAATCTTGTAAGCGGGTTTAACCGGGCTAAAATATGCTGGTATGTAATTGATCCGCTTTTTTTGGAAAACGGATCCTCAACTCCTGCATATATGAGAGATGATCCTGATTATCAATCGAGCCATTTTGTCAGGGAGATTTACCAAAATGAACTATTTCCTAATGAAGAAAGCGTTACCGGAGTTCCAACTACCATTCCTGTTTTAAACCTTGCTTATTATCCTGCTGAAAAAGGTCCGTATAACTATGATGCCGATGCAGGTCCGTATTCCCAGGGAATGAGTTCCACTGGCGCACTTAATGCCCCGGAGTCCAGATGGGGCGGGATAATGAGGGCCCTGCTTACTAACGATTTTGAAGCTGCTAATATTCAATATATTAAGTTTTGGGTAATGGACCCGTTTGTTGATAATCCGACCGATGCTGGAGGTGATCTTTATATAAATCTCGGGGATATTTCAGAAGACATTTTAAGGGATTCCCGGAAAAGTTTCGAGAACGGGCTTCCTAATTCACCGCTTGTAAAAAACGTCGATACTACTGCCTGGGGAAGAGTTCCGAATATTCAGGCTGTAGTCAATGCTTTTGATAATGCTCCTGAATCGAGGCTTTATCAGGATGTCGGGCTTGACGGTCTGGGCGATGCGGACGAACAGACATTCTTTAAAAATTACCTTCAGAAAGCATTGGGAATCCTGACTTCAGATGCCTATCAGGCAGTTTATAAGGATCCTTCAGGGGACGATTATCATTATTACAGGGGATCTGATTATGATGCCGAGAAGCTTGGTATTCTCGACAGATATAAAAAGTATAATGGTGAAGAGGGGAACTCCCCTACATCAGAAATGTCGAAGGAATCCTATCCAACGGCAGGATCGACATTGCCCGACATGGAGGATATTAACCGTGACAATACATTGAATGAAACCGAAAGTTACTATCAGTATAAAATAAGCATTCGTCCGGGGGATATTAAAGTTGGTTCAAATTATGTTGTCGACCAGGTAGAATATACAGCAACTTTTCCCAATGGCAAAAAATCTCCTGTAAAATGGTATCAGTTTGAAATTCCTGTTACTGATTATCAGAAAGTTGTTGGCCCTATTTCTGACTTTAAATCAATCCGGTTTATGAGAATGTTTCTGAAGGGCTTCAAGGATCCTGTGATAATGCGTTTTGCGAGTCTTGACCTCGTAAGGGCAGAATGGAGAAAATATGATCTTACTTTTATGGAAGGGGGAGAAAGGATCACTGTACCTGAACCTACGGACGGGACCTTTGAAATAAGTTCGGTAAGCATTGAGGAGAATTCGAGTAAAGTACCTGTAAATTATACTTTGCCTCCGGGTTTCAGCAGGCAGGCTGATCCGCAGGATCCTCAATTAAGGCTGCTCAACGAACAATCGATGTCAATCAAAGTTCAGAATCTTGAGGACGGAGATGCCAGGGCTGCATTTAAAAATGTAAGTCTCGATTTAAGGCAGTACCGGAAACTGAAAATGGACGTTCATGCTGAAGCTATGATAGGACAGCCTTTGCAAGATGGTGACCTGACAGCATTTATAAGAATAGGCTCGGATTATAAGGATAATTTTTATGAATATGAACTTCCTTTAAAACTTACTCCGCCAGGTCATTATAATAACGATTCAGACAATGACAGGCTCAAGGTATGGCCTGCAGAAAACAGCTTTGATATCGATCTCTCTTTATTACTTGAAGCCAAAGAGGCCCGTGACCGTCAGATGGCGCTTCCCGGTTCAACATTAAGCTCGTCGGATGTCTTTGTTTATACGAACGGAACAGCCCGTATTTCACTTTCGGGTAACCCTACAATAAGTAATATAAAGGTCATAATGATAGGAGTAAGAAATCCTATAAAAACCAGAAACCTGGCTACTGATGACGGAAGCCCGAAATATGGGGAAGTGTGGTTTGATAACCTGCGACTTAACGATTTTATTGAAAACGGGGGATGGGCAGCAAATGGTCATTTCCAGGCTCACCTGGCTGATCTTGGCACCGTTGATATGGTTGGGCAGTTCAGTACTCCCGGATGGGGAAGCATTGATAAAACTTTAAACGGAAGAAGCACCAATCAGACCTTTAAATATGATCTTTCATCAAACCTTGAACTCGGAAAATTCTTCCCTGAAAAGTTAGGGGTAAGACTTCCTGTCTATATGGGTTATTCCGAAACGAGGATCAAACCCGAATGGGATCCGCTCGATCCTGATGTTCTTTTAAAGGACGCTTTAAAAAATGCAAAAAACCAGACTGTCAGAGATTCAATATTAGCTATTTCAGAAGATTATTCAAGAAGAAAAACAATTTCAATTAACAACGCCGGAATAACAAAACGGGGAAAGAAGCCCCACATCTGGGACCCTGCGAACTTTAGCGTAAATTATACTTACAATGAAACCTTCAGCAGCAATACCACTACTGCATATGATCTTGATAAAAACTATAAGGGAGGGCTCAATTATGATTTTCAGGCACAGCCGGCCAATATTATGCCCTTTAAGAACCTGCGGTTTCTCGATTCGCCTATCTTTAAAATAATTAAAGACTTCAACTTTTATCTTTTCCCCAAAAGCATTTCATTCAGGACTGATATTACAAGGGATTATAATGAATTATTGACAAGGGATATAAACGATCCCTTACTGGAAATCACTCCTTCCTTCAAAAAGGATTTTGAATGGTCGAGGATTTATGATATCAAATATGATATAACCAGGAACCTGAAATTTGATTTTACGGCTACAAACCTGTCAAGAATTGATGAGCCCCCCGGTGGTGTCGATAAAAAAAGATACAGTACCACCTATGCTGAGTGGCGTGATTCGGTATGGGCAAGCATAAAGAAAGGAGGGAGAACTACAGACTATAATCATGTCATAAATGTTACTTATACAATTCCTGTAAATAAACTGCCTTTGCTGTCGTGGGTAAATGCCAATGTACGTTATAATGCCGATTATACCTGGCTTATTGCCCCTGTTTTCCCGATAGCCTGAAGATCAATCTGGGTAATACAATTCAGAACCACAGCGAGTTGACTTTTACAACTATGGCGAATCTTTCGACTCTCTATTCTAAATTAAAGTTTCTCAAAAGAATTGAAAATAATACCCAGCCCGGAGGTTCTAAGAAAGTGAAGACTGATTTAAAGACAGTCACATTTACAAAGGAAAATGTAAACTTTAAACCAAATGTGGTCAAAGCTATTTATCACAACCTGAAAACAAAAGATATTAAGGTAAAGGTTGTAAAGAAAAACGGACAGGAGGTGAAGGGCAAAATGGAAGTTGTCACCGAGAATAAGATCAATTTCACAACCGGGTGAGCCGGTTGACGGAGCAAAAGTCATTATTGAAGGCAAAGTGAAACTGCCCAGAAATCCTTTAATTGTTACAGGCGAATATCTGATAAGAGCATTGATGGGAATAAGATCGTTGAGCCTGACTTATACTTCCTCCCGGGAGAATTTCTTCCAGGTTATCTTCCGGGGGTCAAAAATTTCTTCGGGATGTCTAAATCCGGTGGTAAACTTGCCCCGGGATGGCCGATTTGTCCTGGGAATGGCTGATAAACGCTTTTTCGATAAAGCTCTTGCAAACGGATGGCTTTCAAAAGATACGCTGATCAATACACCTGCGTCATATAATAGCAGCAATAGTATATCATTACGCAGCCTTATTGAGCCTTTTCCCGGATTGAGAATTGATTTAAGTGCTGACAGAAGGTACCTGGAAGCGATTAATTCAAACTACACGGCTGACCGTAATGGAAATTTTCCTGATAGCACGCGCAACCGCATGACATCAGGTAATTATTGCCACTTCTATAATCCCATGGGGAACCGCCTTTGAAAAGATCTCAAAGAATAATGATTATGCTTCTTCAGCTTTTGAAACTTTCAGGAAGAATATAGTTGTTATATCAGGCAGGAGGCTGCGGATAGACAAAAGATCGACCCGAGTTATGACCCAAATACTGACCCATTGACTGGACCTATTGAAAGTCAATATAAGAGCGGTTATGGACAGACTTCAAGTGAGGTCATGATACCGGCATTTGTTGCGGCATATACTAAATCGAATCCAAGCACGATAGGT
>CAVVGP010000005.1:0-6764 GCA_963747625.1 uncultured Bacteroidales bacterium
GCGGGGGACTTAGAAGTGATGTGCCTGCAGGTTCATGCGTAATGACGGAAACAGCTGTTGGTTTTGATGGTCTCCTGCATTTCTATGAAGGTTATGACTGGATACTCAACACAGCAGTGTCAGATACCCTGGCTGAATATCTAGAATGGCCCGATTTACTATCCTATCCATATGCTGTAAATGCAAATAAGGAGCTCATGGAATTATTCCAAAATGAAAATTTCAGAACAGGTATAACAATTTCGGCTCCCGGATTTTATGCTCCGCAAGGCAGAAAGCTCAGGCTCGAAACATTTGATAATGAAATAAATAATAAACTTGCAGATTACTCATTCAGAGGAAGGACTATTTGCAACTATGAGATGGAAAGCTCTGCCCTTTATGGATTATCCACCTTACTAGGACATAAAGCTTTAACAATCTGCCTGGTTGTCGGAAATCGTGTGACAGGAGAATTTATTCAGGATTACAAGCCATTAATGAATGATCTGGCTCTTAAAGTTTTTCAAATTATCTGACCTGTAGAATTGATACTTGTAATCAGTTCAAATTTGAATATATTTGTAGAAATAACCAGTCAACATAAGAAATATGTCTGAAATTACTTCGAAAAATGATAGCCCTAAAAATGATGAAATAGATCTTTTGGACCTATTCAGAAGAATGGGCAGAACAATTACCCGTTGGGGCAATGCTCTTGGAAGAGCATTTCTTATATCTGTAGTTTTTCTGTTACGCCGTTGGTTGCCGCTGGGATTGAGTATTGCAGCCGGTATAGGAATATCTTATCTGATAAAAACTACTTCATCATCATTCTACACATCTGATCTTGTATTCAGAAACAATTTGGCTCTAATGGATAACCTGAAAATGAGAGATGTTTCCGGAACGACAGCTGAAATAATTGCTAAAATCAACAAACTTCATACATTCTGTACTGAAAATAACTCAACCGCTTTGTCAAAAGCCTTATTCATGGCCAATGAATCTGTAAAAAACATCAATGATATAAATGCATACTGGATTATTGATCAGAGAAAAGACGGGATTCCCGATTATGTTGATTATAAAGGCAATCACAACGTATCTGATACTACAAATATAAGAATGCAGGACAGAATGGATATCCGTGTAACAATTCATAGTCCTCAGGAATTAAATCTGGTTCGTGACGGAATTATTAAGTTCATCGAGAACGATTCATTGTACAGGCAAAGAAACGAGTTACGGTTAAAACAAAACCAGGAATTGCTTACCAGATTGAACTATGATATAAAACAATTGGATAGTTTGCAAAAAGTTAAATATTTTGAAGAGACCCGTAATGAGAAACCTGGCAGCGGAGGCCAGATTGTATTTATGCAGGAACAAAAGACTCAATTGGTATACCCCGATATTTATTCTCTTTATGCAAGAAAGCAGTCGCTTGAATCTGAGAGAGATTTATATAAGGGAATTTTGACTGTGTTAAGTGATTTTTCCTTGCCGGCGAAAAGAGATAATGGAGCTTCCTATTATGCGAAATATCTGGTTCCAGGTTTCTTCTTTCTTACATTGCTGATCCTAATTATCCTTGCAAACCGAAGTAAACTTGAAGAGATATTTAAAAAGTATTAAAAACAAAAAAGGGAGTTTTAAGCTCCACTTTTTTGTTTAACATCATTCGAATTATTTAAATTCATTTATTTGCATAATAACTGTCATCTCTTATTAATTTGGTTTGGCTGTCTGTCCTGGTATAGATCAGAAGAAATGAAAAGAGAGCAAAAAATGATACCCCTGCCAATCGGTTTATCATAGTCTCAAAACTAAAAAATATTATTGTTGTAAAGATGAATAAACCCAGCAACAGGTTCTTTTGATTTATTGCTATATATAACATGTAGCCCAGTATTGCCAGAAAAAGAATCAGTCCGATAAGTCCATTTTCAAGTAAAATATCAAGAAATTGATTATGGGCATTAAGGTTATCATAAAACCCGTTTCTGTATCCCCTTGCAAGAAACTCTTCCTTTAATTCTTCAGTTGCATCACCGGTTCCCACCCCGAGTACAAAGTTTTTTCTTATAACTCCCAGTGCTGATTTCCAGATTAGCAAACGTGGATCATCTTTAAGAGTTTTATCAATATTACCGTTGGAAACACCTTCAATAGACAGTTTAACCCTGTTGTTTTGTTTTGCAATTGAAAACATGAGAACAGATATAATTACAGGAACTATAAAAACTATCCATTTTGGAAGTTTTCTGTAAAATTTCAGAAGAAAATAGGCTGGGAAAATTATTATTGCAGCAAGAATTCCCGAACGGGATGACAGCAGATAAATCACAAGTATAAAGATGATAATAATGGCTGCCCATATTCCCTTTTTTATTGCTGTCAGAGAATTATTGAATATGAATTCAAATGATATAAGGACTGATACCATGATATACATAGCCAGATAAGATGGGTGCAAAGGATAAGACAGCCGTGCTCCAATGAAGTGATTCTCGTACATGTAATCCGAAGGATGAGGATTAAAAATCAATTTATGATTTTGAATTATCAGTGAATGATGAAATGCATTCCCGAAACAATAAATTACATATATAAATGTGCAAATCGCAAATAGTCGCACAATAAGATTAATGTTTTTCACTATCCTAAGCCCGGATAAAATAGCACTAAAGGAAAAAGCAGGAAAGATAATCGTTTAAAAAGCCTTTCTACACCTGTATTTACTGATTCGGACAAAAATAAACCTAAAACCTGCCAAAAGTAAAATAAGATAAAAAGAGAGAAGAGAATAACAGTTTTGTTATCGCTCATGAATTCATTCTTCAATCCTGATTTTTTACCCAATATCCAGAATATAACCCACAGGATCATTACCGGCGGTAAGTAATGAACATAGACAGGTAAGATACTTACCGATAAAATGCAAAAAACAAAAAGTAACCCTCCTGTCTGAATAAATTTTTTCATACTCTCAAATATTTTCATATTTAAGTAGTTGGCCGCAAATAATATTAAGTTGCATTGTTGTGAGCTCAGGGTAAACCGGAATTGAAATAATTTCATCAGTGAGTCTGGCTGATACAGGGAATTCGTCTTCTTTATGATTTTTATACCTGAAGGCATCCAGAAAAGGAAGAGCTTTCGGATAATGAAGTCCCCAGGCAATCTCTTTTTCATCCAGCAGGGAAATAAGGCTTTTTCTGTTTTTGCATCTTATCACAAAAAGATGAAAGACATGCTTCCTGTCTTTAGTGACTTGCGGCAAAGTTAAAACAGTCTTATCCTTTAATCTTGACATATAAAACAAAGCAACTTCCTTACGTTTAAGGTTCCACTCATCCAGGTACTTCAATTTAACTCTGAGGACAGCAGCTTGTATACTATCCAGACGACTGTTTCTTCCAACGATGAAATGACTGTGCTTGTCATTAAGCTGGCCATGGTTTGCTATTTTTCTTGAAATATCAGCCAGTTCCTTACTGTTTGTCAGAATAGCTCCTCCATCACCAAATGCACCCAGATTTTTACTTGGAAAAAAACTAAATGCTCCAGCTATTCCAAACGTCCCTACTTTTCTTCCAAAGTACTCTGCCCCATGCGCCTGAGCACAATCTTCCACAACATATAAATTGTTGCCCTTTGCTATATTCAATATTTCATTCATATCTGCAGGAAAACCATATAAATGAACAGGAATTATAGCTTTCGTTCGTTTTGTTATTTTTGATTCAATTTTTGTATGATCTATAGTATAATTATCTGGGTTAACGTCAGCAAAGACAGGTTCAGCTCCGACATTACTGACTGCCTCAGCTGTAGCGATCCAAGTCAGTGCAGGTACAATTACTTCATCTCCGTGACCTATATTCAGGGATTTTAATATTATTTCAAGGGCATCTGTTCCATTACCGCACCCCAGGCAGTATTCAGATCCAATGTAATCAGCAAATGCAGTTTCAAAATCAGAAACGGCTTTGCCTTTTATAAAATTTCCTTCTGCAATACATTCTGCTATTGCATTATCAAGCTCACCTTTAATACTCAGATATTGTGAATTTAAATTAGCAAACGGTATCATCGTACATTTTTAATTGGCCAGATTTCCTTTTTATAAGCCTTCTTTCTATTCCTGATTCCTTCCAACTCATATAAAACCTAATATTTCATTTTATTATTAAAATCTGTTGCAGATGCATAGATTTTATCAATTATTTCAACAGTCTTAAGTCCTTCAAATCCGTTTGTACCGATGCTTCCGTTATTTATTAGTACGTCAATAACATTTTCATAGACTTTATCATGGTTTGACATAGATCCTACATACTGTCCATAATTGTTTGGAGGATTTCCTTCCGGAATATCGGTTATTTTATAATTTTCAATGTTCTGATAATCCAATTCGTTTAAATATTGACCCCCGATCTTGATGGTTCCTTTTTCTCCAAATATTGTCAACGATCCTTCCATGTTTTTACCAAAACTGTTTATTGTAAAATTTATTGTCCCTATAATTTTATTATAAAACTCCATAATTACCACTCCGGTATCTTCAAATTCAATTATATTTTCATGATTCATATTCCTGGTCATAGCTTCAACTCTTTTAACATCCCCGAACATCCAGTATAACAAATCAATAAAATGGCTGTATTGAGTAAAAAGAGTACCACCATCAAGTTTAATTGTTCCTTTCCAGTCAGAACCTGAATAGTAATCATTATTCCTGTTCCAGAAGCAATTTAACTGGACACTCAAATTTTTCCAAGGCGGTTTTCATCAAGCGCCTTTTTCACTGCTCTTACAGGCGGATTATACCTGTTCTGTTTTACAACAAAAAGTCTTTTATTAGCCTTCTCTGCTTCCTTAATCATTTCACCGCAATCGAAAACACTAATTGCCATTGGCTTTTCACAAATAACATGAAACCCACTTCTGAAAGCTTTTATTGAATGTTCGGCATGTAAACCATTTGGAGTACATATTGAAATGACATCCAGGTCCCTTTCATTCTGCAATAATTCTGCATAATCAGCATAAGCTTTTGAGCCATGTTTTTCAGCAAACTGACCGGCACGCATTTCAACCTTATCACAAACGGCCTGTAATGTAGCCAGTCGCTTAATCTGTTCTGCATGCCTCTCTGCTATTCTTCCACAACCTATTATCGCAAATTTTAGTTTTTTCATCATTCCGTCTTTTTCCAATTATTTAAAAAAACACAGGTCATTTTTATATAATTGGCATAAATTATGAAAACCTATTTTTTTAATTATCATCATTACCTGAAATCGTTCAGAACTTTAATAACATTACCGACATCAGCTGCAGTATGAAAAGTTGATACAGGTAAACTAAGAGTTGTTTTGTGTATTTCCTCAGAAACAGGAAAAACTAACGAATTCATTTCCTTCATAGCATTTTGTTTATGTGGTGGTACCGGATAATGGATCTCTGTTTTTATTCCATTGTCGAGCAGGTACTTCTTCAGTTCATCACGTTTCTTATGCCGGATATTATAAATATGATAAACATCAAAGAAATCAGGATGGATGCCGGGCTTGATAAAATTTCCTGAGATACCTTTCATTATAGACCCTGCAAGATATCGCTTGTGCCTGATAATCTCATCAAGGTGCTTCAATTTAATCCTAAGGAAGGCAGCCTGCAATTCATCAAGCCTCGAGTTGACACCCTGATATTCATTGAAGTACTTCTTTTCCGATCCATAATTTCTGATCATCCTGGCTTTTTTATAATAATCCATATTATTTGTCGTCAGTGCTCCTCCATCTCCCAGACAACCAAGGTTTTTTGTCGGATAGAAGCTGAAAGCTGCCAATATCGCCAAAGCTGCCGGTCTTTTGACCCTTATATTCAGCTCCATGAGACTGCGCACAGTCTTCTATCAGATAAAGATTGTGTTTTTTGCATATTTCAATAATAGGATCCATATCGCACGGTTTACCGTAAAGATGAACCACGATAACAGCACGAGTCTTTGAGGTTATTGAGCGTTCAATCAGGTAAGGATCAATGTTATATGTATTTAAATCAGGTTCCACCAAAACAGGGATGTTCCCTGTATGCAAGACTGATAGAATAGTTGCAATATATGTGTTAGATGGAACAATAACTTCAGATTTTTCTTTCAGATCAAGCACTTTTAATGCTATAGTAAGAGCATCAAATCCGGATGCAAGACCAACGCAGTGATTGATTTTGAGATAACCGGCAAACTCCTTCTCGAAATCTTCCAACATTCCGGCCCAGCACAAACCAGCCTGATTCAAGAACATCATTAAAAACTTTGTTAAATTCTGGAAAATAGGGCTGATTTACCTTTTTAAGATTTTCGTATTCAATCATATTTTTCAAATATGTAATCTTCTTCATCGAATTTTTCAGAAGCAAGGACCATTAATATTGCATTGTCCGAAAAATCATACATTTTATGCCAGTCAGAAGGTTCAAGCAATACACACTTCGATGGCTTATCGAGGTGAAAAACCATCTCATTTTTTCCGTCATTGTTATAGATTTCACATTCACCCTGAATGCAAACAGCTGCCTGGATAGTCTTGTGATGCCTGTGTCCTCCCCTCTCTGACTTATCAACGCCATAAATGTAGAAAACCCTTTCTATCTTAAACGGAAAAACATTTTCGATTACTGTAAGATTCCCACGAACGTCTGTATGCGTCTCCAGATCAATAGTATATGCCATTAGCAAACACCAAAGTTGAACGAATAAATATGAACATAAC
>CAVVGP010000006.1:0-6683 GCA_963747625.1 uncultured Bacteroidales bacterium
TGCTTTAACCAAATTTTTTTCTTCCCTGTGATCAGCAACTTTTTTTCTTTTCTCCCTTTGTCAATCACAGCTACAGGCACTCCCGTTATCCTGAATAAGAATCTCAGAATCTTTGATCTTAAAACATCATGAAGATCAATTACATAATCAATTTCATAATTGCTTCGAATATCTTTAAAAAGTCGTAGTATTCCCCACAACCATTTATGCCTCTTTTTTAAATCAGGGAAAAAAAGTTCCAGCCCGGGAATTGAAGAAAAAAATGGCCTGAAAGATTGCCTGGTGAGAAGCATCAGCTGAACATCGGGATATTGCTGCCTCATCCCTCCTAAGACTGGAGTCGTGAGAGCTACATCACCCATAGCGGAAGTTCTGATAACCAGAAGTCGCATTTTAATATTTTTCGTAAGATTTTTCTTCAATTAGTCCCGATGAAGTTTTAATATTGATCTCCCTTTTCAGTTCTGATCGCCTGTCGTTTTTAATATATACCGCGCGTGCAGTTTCAACAAAATCTTTCCCGAAGTCCTTCTTCCTTTCCAGGTCGCGGATATGATCTTCAATATCCCATAATTCACAATTCACATCATACAGCGATTTATAAAGAGGATCTGAATTGTCAATTATTGATGAAGAGGCCTCAGCAAGTTCATTATATTCCTTCTGAAGATTAACAAGTTTTTCCGGGTCTTTGATCCTTTCAAGCTTTATCTGGATTATCGTAAGCTTATCTATTATCTCCCCGTTTGATACTTCGATTTTCATGCAATATTTATTATGTTTCAAAAATAGCATCTTTTAAATCGATTAACTGCAAAGCCCGCAAAGAATTTATGCAAAGAGGACAAGTTAACATGGACTCAAATGAAATTATGAACTTACACAGAGTAATATTATTATAAAATTTACCCCTCCATTTAATGAGGGTTTGCGAAATTATGCCAGCAATTAGTTGGCTAATAGTTGGAAGTCAAAAATAGTGCTCTCTGATATATGAGAGAACAATATTTGACCTTCCTTTTCCATTTTTCCATTGTTACAACTTAAAATAGTCTGACCAGAATAAGCCTATCATTTTCCATTCAATCCTGGTCCGTCAACCTCCCAAAGATAGCAAATTTGGTAAGCATAAAAACCACGCCATGGAAAACGGCACTCCTGGGGGATATTCAATAATGTTGTTTTAGAGCCTGCTTTTGTGCCATTTCATAAGACATAAATGTTGTTCCAGGCTCCTATTTTTACTATAATAATATCAGATGAAAGAGGCTTCTGAAAAGCAACTTTTGACCGGCCATTTTTGAAACCGGTAAGATTCTTAATAATTATTATAAAACAATCATAATAAGGTTGTTATCTGATTGACATTTTACTATAATGATTATAGGATCGCGCTTCTATTTTGCCCCTCCAAAACGTTCATTGAAATATTAATTATTTACCATAAAATTTATATCACTTAACCATGGAACAACAGGAACAAAAACAAAGAGACTGGATCTATCTTTTACCCGGAGGACAGTCTGCAGAAAACATGAAAGCCGGGCGCATGATCCTGAGCGAACAATCGGGACATAGCTTTAGCTCTGAATCATTCAGGAGTTTAGTCAAAAAGGGTGTAATTAAAAAGATAAACAGAATTGATTACAGCATAACAACCCTGAGCAATGCAAGCAACATTTCAAAACCAGCAGCATAAACATATTTTCTTTTCTGGTCCAAAAGGCATAAAGACTGAATTGGAAGATAACGCAATGTTAAAGATCAAAAATGAAAAGTTCCTCTTTTCAGAAGAGAAGAATGATTATATCAGACAATTGATTCTTGATCAGAAAAACCTAATAGAATGGAATCTTAACCAGGAACCGGATAAGCAAAGAAATGTACTTAAGATCATTAAAAATAATCGTGCTGATGCAATTTCTTACATACTAAAACATGGTTATGCAAACGAAAACCAGATAATGGCATTGAATATTTCAGAAGCTGATTTATTGTTCGAACAAGCATTTTTGGATGAATTGGTAAATTATCTGATCGCTCAAATTAACGAGAGCAGAATATTTAAGATAGGATGTGTATGGACAGCAAAAGAAGGGCACCTGGTTGGCTATTCAGAACTGAATCGTATATACGATGACCTGGAATACTATTCCGGAAAAGAAAAGGAACTCTCAGTTTTTAAATTAAAAAAGAAGGCACCGCGAGAAATGTACAACATGGCCGGGGAAGCTGTAGAATATGATTTGGAGGAATCGCCGGAAGAAAAAAGATTAAAAGCAATGCAATCCGGAAACATAAATTCATCGGATGATCCATTAACTTTTTATGATTGCATCAATAAGATTCGAGAAGCTTCGGAATCAATACCGTGCTGAGTATTACAATACTAGTGCTGAAAAGTCTATACCAATGAATCTATGCTATTATCTTCTGTACGATCCTATGCCTATCATAAATTGCAGAACCAAAGACGAAGCATTCAGGCACAGGATATCAAAGCTTCGAAAATCCAATTTACTTGTACTTCTGCAACTGTTCTGCAATATTCATAATCAAACATATAAGACTGAAATAGATAATGCACAGAAAATAACGAATAATATGAAACGGTCCATCAAAGAATATAGCGCTGAAGATAAAAGATTTCTTGTCCAGGCAGGTAAATCATATGGTCTGAAGCAAAAAGAAGTCATTGCACAAACAGGATTCGGCAGAACTATTGTGCAAAAATACTGGCAATCATAAAAAAGCTCGCTTTCCGTAGCAGATTTTAGTATATATAAGAATATATATAATGGAAAAAAGCATGCAGATTGCGAGCCTTAACTATCTGAAAGGATAGGATTGGGCTGAGAATAGACGAATACTGCAGTAAGTAAAAATAACACACCGCCAATTCTGTACTTTATTTTCGGTTAATATACTCTTATTAACTAAAAATCCGGAACATTTTTGGCGGTTTCCTTTTTAATGACCTGGGAATATTAAGATTCAATGGTCAGTTTTCTGAATCCAGGTATAAATTCCGAATTGTTTTGCATGAGTAAAAGAGAATACGTATGATTCAGGAACCATTTTCAGGAGTGTACTCAGAAGGAATTTTTGTGCCATTAAAATAAGACAAATCGTAGGATGATAAGTTTAACTCCATTGAAACTGGCTTAAGTTTGCATCCGGGAGCTGATAATGACTTTTCATGTATAAGCTCCCATTTTTCAAAATTTTTTCTGGGGGGGGAGCTTTTTTGTAATATTTATACCCATTCCTGGAAGAGCCCACCCGTTATTATTTTGACCCCGCCAACTCTCTCTGGGGAAAGTTATTTTTCTGGAATGAAAAGGGTACACGGCACACACCCCTTTTTGTTTTTTATCAATACCGAAATTTTCGAAAATCGTAACCAATTATTACTAAAACTGCGGTACAATGTGCTGCAGAGTAATTAATTCAGTGTTCAACTAAAACTAATGTAAAATGTGCGTGAAAATTGTAGGTATTTTAAGAAAAACAAACTTGAAGACTAACGAACCTTATACGGTCCTGGTCCTTCAAGGAAATGCAGTCGTACTTCAGTCAAAAGCAACATCGCGTCCCTATGTTTCGGCTCGCAAAACCACCATAGCGTGTGCGTTGGATGACGAATTGGCTAAATCTCTTATTGGGCAATCTCTTCCTGGTTCAATTGAGAAAGTTGCATGTGCCCCATTCGAGGTGAAGCTTCCAACCGGGAAGAAGATTAAGATCTCAGAAAAGTTTCAATACTTTCCTGATCAGGAGAAAGCTGAAACTGTTATCGGTTAAATTATCAGAATCAAGATTTATGGGCTGCTAGGTATTTGATGTACCTGGCAGCCTTTTTCTTTAATTAATAGCTAAAATCATGAATACATACGAAATTAAAAGAGCGTTAAGACAGTTTACCGGAACTGAAAGCTATCACAAGCACCTCTTTCCGGGAAAATCTCCAATTCTCCTCACTGATGGTTGCGACTTCATAAGAAATGAATGCAAAGCCTGGTGGTTGTTCGATGCTATCCTAAGTTACCAATGCGAAAAGATCCTCAGGAATGTCAATTTTCAGATCATTGAGCTCAGGCAAAATATGAAAGACCTTTCATGGCTCTTAACAATCCATGAAGATTCAAATCTGAAACCGTTAATATCTCAGAGAATTGAATTCTCAGACTTTCCTTTGGATTATTTAAAACTGTACGTAATTCAAGGAATCGTATTGCTCCCTTCAGAGAACTGAAGCCAAAGAAATCCAAGAAAACGAAGAAGTTTATAAGGGTTTTATGTGCTGCTAATCCGGCAAAACCCTAGACGCCAATACAGCCCTTGCAGGCTTATCTGAAGCTGTTCTGGGCTCGACTGGATACAAGTTATCATCTCGTATTTCAAATGGTGCAAACAGCTCGCAATGGCCATTTATTTGCACCTCAAATTTGGTTGATATTGGTCCATCTTTATTTCATTCATTCCTGGTTACTAGATCCCAAAAAATCGAATGCCGGATCCGCCATCCTTCTATTATGAGGGATGGCTTTTTTTAGATAGTCTTGTTATGCTGCATTTTTTTATTGTTGTTCTGAGATGGTTTTTTCAAGACTTTAATAACTGCAAAACCACTGAAAACAACAGTGCTAATTCCATTCACCTGGGTTAATGCCTGGGTGGATGGTTTTCATTAAGTTATGCTTAAAAAATAGCATTTCATACAACAAGAATACAGATTAATCAAATTAACTACCTTGGACAACAAGGGATGAAATTAAAATTTGTAATTTTCTGGAATATTAATCTAAGAAAAAAATTGTTAAGAATCCAGCTTTGCTTGTAGACCATGATCCAATCAATTCTATATAATCATGATATGAAAAACAAGGTAGTTAAAGGACTAACCTATTCCATTGTAAAATTAGTTCTTGTTTTAGTTATCTCAATTCCTTTGATTTTTATTGGTTGTAAGAAACACGATGACACTTCAAAAGTAAAATCCTTTGACCAATCTGTAATTTTACAGAATGATGTTGCAATAATGTATACCGCGACTCTTTCGAATGTTGATAAGGCAGAATTAAAGGTTAGTAAAGATGGAGTTTTGATTTCTACTGAAGAGATTAGTGATGTTGCTCCTAATGGATATGACTTTAAAAAGACCTACGCCTATAGTGATGATCCTAAAATAACGAAAGGACATTATGAGTTTGATTTGACATCCGGAGATTTGTTGAAAAAGGATACTATCAGTATTCCAAATTACCCACCAAGTTTTAATACAAGCGTCATCAGTTTTAATTGTATGCAAAACTGTGAGACTACAATTTCGATTCCTATTATAAATGATAAAAATCCCGAGGACAATCCTGTTGCTCTTACAGGTATAAAATCACCTGATGGTAAAACTCAAGTTACATTTAAGTCCACATCAACCGGATATGATTTGGATCTTAAAGACCTCTCTGGTTCTATTGGAGCGTTTCAATTAGAATTTGATTTAAAAGATGCTCAATTTATTATTGAAAATATAATTCTTCAAGGACAAATAACAAAAGACACAAGAATAGTAATCAATCCGCTAATATATATTGATGATCCTAACGCACCATTCAATTCAATGGATAGGCCTGATAAGGATGCTTATTTGCAGGCAGAAGTCAATAATGAATTAGTAATTCCTCCTTCAAGTAATCCTCTTTATGATTGTGCAAATTATGAATGGCAATTAATTATTGATTCAAAAAAGTTAAAGGATAAATTGCGTTCACCGTCTAGCAATTTTGGTAAATATTGGTTATATAATAATAGTATTAGTACTACTCCTGATACAATATATAAGAATGGTGGTACTTTAGCAAATGCTGGAACAATAGAAGCCCCAATACTTTCAGTTGATGTAGTCGACTCTACTCATTCTCCTACTCGTTACGCACATGGGATGAATGGTGTATTAACAGGAAGAGATGTAGATCCAGCAACAGGAAGTGATTTAACAAATTTTAAAAATTATAATATTATTGGACTTCAGGATAAACAAACAAATATTCAGTCAGGCTGGTATAGCCTACCTTTAAATGTGGATGAAGTTATTATTACTTATCCGCTTGTTGTTGAAGATCCAATTAATGGAGATAAATTAATTGGTGTTCCTTTGGTTAAGTTTAGACTTGATAAGGGCGCTCCTACTCTTATTTGGGAGAATAAGGATCCTAAATATAATATTATAAAACAGTAAGGATAGTACTTGTGCGGGCTTCTCTTTTAAATAAAGAATATGCAATTTATCTAGGTTAAGTGGAGTGATGGTTGATAAACTCCAGCTGCATGAATGGTGCATCAGGTTAAGGAATGCAGCTGAACATCAACCATCACAAAGGGTTCCTGCGAACCTGCGGAAGCCAAGGGTTAACGTTATACATGGCTTTGCAATAAGCAATATTTCATGACACAGCAAGGCAAATCCCTCCGGGTTCAACATGAAGCCTTGCTTTAGTCATTCAATAACGCCATTTTACATATCGAACCCTGGCTTCATTCGCAAAACCGGTTCGCACTTCTATTCTTATTATTTCAATTATTAATCCTGAAACCTGATCAATTGGTCAGGTTTTTCATATGTAGTTATTATTAATCCAATTAATCATGAACGTCAAATGTAGAATTTGTAAAGAATTTTTCTG
>CAVVGP010000007.1:0-27859 GCA_963747625.1 uncultured Bacteroidales bacterium
CACGAAGATTGATCATTTTAAGAATTTATTGGTTTTTAGCAGATTTAAAATGAAATTTGCTTTAATAATGGTACAATCCGGGAGAAAGCCGGGAGGGAAGATCTTTCATACTAAACTTATAAACAATTGAAGAAACCGGGAACATTAATTCTATGTCAGGTGTTTCTTTATAGAAAAAAATAATCTGAATATGAATATTCCGGAGAAAATGCTGGCAGTTAAACTTGAAAAACCGGGCGGTCCGCTGATAACCAGGAGTGTCCAGGTACCAAAGCCGAAACAAGGTGAAGTTGTTATAAAAATGGCAGCTGCTCCGATTAATCCATCTGACATTACCCGGATAAAAGGCATATCAGGAGAGCAGGAATTATTATCTTTTATTCCCGGGATTGAAGGAAGCGGTAAAATTGTTGCGGAAGGCAAAGGATTGTTGCCCCGGTTATGGCTGGGGAAACGGGTAGCCTGTTCGGCAATACACCCTGAAAGCGGAACATGGGCTGAATATATGGTAACATCAGCCTCATATTGCTTTCCTATCTCAAAAACTATTTCAGACGACCAGGGTTCTATGTTACTGGTTAACCCAATGACTGCCGTGGCATTTTTTGATATAGCTGCACATGAGAAACACAAAGCTATAGTGAATTCTGCTGCAGCCGGAGCTTTAGGAAGAATGATAAGGATTTTAGGGAATAAGAAAAATATTCCTGTAATCAATGTAGTGCGAAATGTTTTACAGGCTGAGATGCTCGTGAAAGAGGGCGCGGAATATGTCCTAATTAACTCTGATGTGGATTTTGCCGAAAAATTAAAGGTACTTACACATGAGCTGAACGCAACGCTGGCTTTAGATCCGATAAGCGGAAATTATACCCGGCAGCTTTTGGAAGCACTTCCTTATAGAGGAACTGTTCTTGTCTATGGCCAGCTTTCAGGTATCGATCAGGGTACCTCTTTAAGGCCACTTGTGTTGGAAAATAAAAAACTTCACGGATTTTACCTGGGTAACTGGATGAAAGGAGTAAACCTGATTAAAACGGCATTAAACCTGTACATGATACGGCACCTTTTTAAAAATGAAATTAAGGTGACAGTACAAGAAGGTTTCCCCTGGAGAAAGCACAGCTGGCAATGGATACCTATCTGAATAACATGACAGGCGGGAAAGTAATATTATTCCCGCAATCCGGGTAATTACTTAAATGCCATTTCTTAGATTTCAGAGTGTTCTGACGTCCGCCTGACAGGAATGATCAATGGATTTCTATATTACATAATTCGATAGACGATTTAAAATGTCCTTTCCTGTTGATTATTTTCTTTCGATTAATTATCTTGGATGATTAAAATTACGGAGGAGTAAAGATGAAAGAAAATAACTCAATGAATCGCAGGCATTTCGTTGCAACATCACTGGCTGCAACTGCCGGACTCGCAACTGGACTCAATGCAATGTCACTAGGTGATCAGAATAAAAAATCTGATATTAAAGTGGGACTCTACAGCATCACTTTTCTGGGAATCTGGTATAGGGGAGCGGCGTTGTCGCTTGAAGAGGTAGTCAAAAAAGCCAGGGAATATGGTTATGCCGGAATAGAAATCGATGGAAAAAGACCTCATGGTAATCCGCTGGACTGGCCAACGCAGAGGTGCAAAGAATTACAGAAAATGGCAAACGGTAGAGGGATAGAAATATATGGAGTTGCCGGTAATAATGATTTGAGCAGTCCAATCCCCGAGCACAGGGAATGTCAGATAACTTACATTAAAAACCTGATCAGGATGACATCTGATTTTGGTGCAAAAACGTTAAGATTATTCATGGGATGGCCGGGTGTTACTTTACATCCGCAACTGGCACAGTATGATATAGCGAAGGATATATGGAATTATACTCATGCAAAATTTACAACTGAAGAAACATGGTCATGGGTACGCGATGGACTAACAGAGTGTTCTAAATATGCTGCAGATGCAGGTGTCCTGCTCGCCCTTCAGAATCATAAGCCTGTTGTCAGGGATTATACTGATGTGCTTCGTATGGTAAAAGAGGTCGGTTCACCCAGCCTTAAAGTTTCGCTGGATGTTCCAATCATGGATGATAAGAGTCCGGAAAACATTAATAAAGCTGCAAGGGCTGTAGGTTCCCTGCAGGTTCTTTCACATTTTGGCGGAGAATACGAAAGAGGTACAAATGGTAAAGTTAAAGGTGAAAGCTTTTACTATCCTTTTGTCAAGGCTATGCACGAGATAGGATATTCCGGCTATATGAGTTATGAATTATGTCATCCTCTGCCGGTGGTGAATGGTCAGACCGTGGGAGTTGAATATGCCGCCAAAAATGCAAATCTGGCTGCAGAATTCATGAAAGGGATCATTGCTGAAGCCACAAACCACAGAGGTTAAAAAGAATTAAACCGGTTAAAGCAGCCAGTTAATATTACCTGATAAAAGTCTGGTATAATGCTGATCTCCCTGTAATGAAAAGAGTTTTTCCCTCTTTTCCTCCTATTGCTATAGTGGACGGGCGCTCAGGGACATGGATAACTCCTGTTTGCTTTCCTTCACTGTCATATACATAGATCTCTCCATCAGCGATATATACATTGCCTTGATTATCAGATATCGAGCTGAATTCGCCTTTCTCGGCAAAGTATTTAAGATGTGAAAGATAGCCTTTAGTATCGACATCGAATTTCACTGTACGCTTATCATATTCATCAGCTGCATACGATGGCTTGCCGGGGAATGCTTCGACAAGTGCGCATGATCTTGCAAGATCGTAGCAAACGGGGATAATTGTTTTTTCGTCAGGTGCAACAAAACATTCCGAATCACGATTTACCGAAACAGTATTAAAGTCATGGGAATCGCGCCACCTGTTCGATGGATAGAGAGCTTTGTAAATATTGTCAGCAGAGCCCATGGGAACCATTTCAAGCTTTTTGATGGTCTCATCCGGATTCTCAGGATTTACAGAATAGACCAGAGTGCCGAAACCTGAATTCCCCCAACCGCTGAATGATGTGCCCCAGGCATCAGGGGGATTGTCAAATTTTTCCGGCTGACCATTTATCATTAACCCGGGTTGAGGATTATACCTGAATACAACCAGCAGGTTGTCTTTTGAATCACAGGCCAGGGAGAGTGGTTCCCACTGGTAATCAGCCAGGAGAGTAAGCGAATTTGTTGTAACTGACCATTTATAAATACGTTTCATCCGCTGCTCTGAAAAATAAACGTTTCCTTTGGAATCGCTGCACAGCCCGAGAGCAAATTCAAATCCTTTGGCCAGCAAACTGACCGGGTAGTCTGTCTGTAGCGAACTTAATTTTCTGGTTTTACCGCTTATAAATAACCGCGCCAGTTCAACCGGACGAACCTCGATACCAGTGTTGATATCATAGAGAGGATTATCAGTAGTGTACTTAATCTGGCTGTAATTGTGTATGTTCAATATTTCAAGATTTGAGCAGTCCCATGTTCTGATTGAATACGGATAAGGAACCTTAATACGAATAACACGGAACATATATAAATTTGCTATGGTCATATTACTGCATTTTTCAAGTTCAAGCGGCTGACATTCAGAGCCTTCACGACTTTCTTCTTCAAGCTGGAGCGCATAAATATTCCAGTTGGAGACATTATTTAACCGTACTTCATTCCTTACATGATGTTCAACAGACATGCCATAGATACGTCCGCGTGAAGATGTATTTGATGCATAAAAACCTGATGTTGCAAAAGTACTTGCTGACCAGATATTCTTGAAAATTCCACCTCCGTTATCAGTTACCCACAGGCTCCAGTACTGATTATCCCAGACTTTTTCTGTACTTGTTTCATAAGTCTGATCCTGGTCCGGATTTTTTGCTTCCCATTTCCATTTTGATCCTGGCCCGGGAATCATTGTCCCGTGACCTCCTATGAATTTAACATCGTTTATCATTGATTTTTCTCCTGCCATCCATTTACATGCCACCGCCCTGTAATTATTTTTTGCTGTATAGAGGCCAATTCCTGTTATTATATTTGTTCCCCCCTGAGGCGCTTCAACCAGAGGCACTGGAGCTCCGAAGCCGCTGAAAGCAGGTGAATCTTCAATAAGTGTAAAATTTGTAGCTATCGGATGAAACCCGATCATGACTGTGGATGGCTTTAGCATAAGCGTCTCACTCACCCGATATGACCCCTGAGGAACATAAATATTCGGATACTGATCTATTGCAGACTGTATTGCCCTGGTATCATCAGTCACACCATCACCTCTTGCGCCCAGTGTTTTCAGATTTACCCATGTTTTCATATCCGGAAGTTCAGGGATATCAGAAACAGGTTGTGCCGGAAGTTTTCTGAGAGTTTCAGTCTCATAGATAGTCCGGATTAAAGCATCTGAGTCTAAATCATCCATCTGAAGTCCGTAAATGAATCTTTTCACCGAGTAAATATCTGCAGGACCTGTTATATTTTTATTGAGTTTTGGATAATGTACCAGAACAGGAACATTCTTGCAGTTCAGGTACCGGATATTAACCTGCATATGTGCATTATCTTCGTCACTGACCTCGATGGCAGGTCCTGAAATATTTTCAAACCGGCAATCCTCCAAAAACAGCTTTTCCCAGTAATTCTGATCCACGAGAATGACTGACGGGACATTTTTAACATCCATTCGTACAATTGTCAGACCTGCTTCATGAGTTTTGATTGCAGCTTTCCGCTGACCTTCAAAATATGTATCGACCATCATAAATTGCCATCCAGGTGAAGCTTTCGTTGTATAAATGCCATAATCTCCGCCAAAAAATTTTACATCTTCTATCATATTCCCGATATCGAAAAGGCCTGCTTTTCCATTACCGACATTGATGTCACAATGTGAAACAAAACTATGCTGGGCATAGTGTGTCCTCAAAGCTACCGCAGCCGGATTCCCGTCTTCAATTTTCAGATCGATGTTTGAAAATGCACTGTAAAAAGTACCCGCTCCGGCATCCCTGATATCCTTTCCCTTTTCTGCAACAGTACTAGTAAACCAGAACATATATGAAGCTTTTCCCTTGTCGTCGGGATTTTGTTCCTGGAAACCAGGAGAATTTTTTTTGAGAATAAAAAGAGGACGTTTATTCCCGTATCCTATCAGGCGTATGGCTTCCGGAATATAAATTGTTTTTGAAACAGTATAACTTCCTTCCGGAATAAACACTATCCCGAAATTTTTTTCTTCTTTTAGTTTGTTTATGGCATTCTGAAGTTGATCCGATACATCTGTTTTCCCATCGGCAGTGATGTTGAAATTTCCGGGAGTGAAAAAAACCGCTTCGGGATCATCGGGCTTAAGAGTATAAATTGATCTGGAAAGTTCAGATGCAGCAAAAGCTGATTTTCCTGTAAAGATCATGACAGAAAGAAGCACCAGGATATAATTATTTTTCATGGTAATTAATTTAACGTAAAATAAATATCTTAAATATTTTTAAGCTAGTCCAATCGGTCAGTTTTTATTATCCGGCTGTTTTTTAACTTGGCTCCACGTGAATCGTTACAGTCAAATTCTCATAAACGCTGGTAAGCATATTCTCTATTTTGTCACAGTATTTATGAGCACTTCCGACAGATACATCTTCAGGGATCTGAATATGAATATCGACAAAACGATAGTTGCCTGCCACCCTTGTCCGTAGGTCATGAAAATTGACATCAAGTCCGTTTAATCTCTTTTCCAGTTCCTCAATCTCATCATCGCTCCAGGCTGTATCAAGAAGAGGAGTGAAGGCTTTGGAGAGCATTCGATATGCTTGATTAATAATAAACAAGGCTACAAGTATTGCAATCAACGGGTCCAGCCAGTTGATTCCTGTAACAATAATAAGACCGAGTCCGATTGCAACGCCAAGAGAGGTATAAATATCTGTTCTGAGGTGAAGTGCATCAGCTTCCAGCGCGACAGATTTTGTTGCCCTTGCCACCTTATATAACCTTCGTGAAACAAAAAAATTGGCTATTGCCGAAATGAGCATTACAAGTGAGCCAAGGGCTACTTTATCAAGCTCGATCTTCTCGCCAAAAAGTTTTTTGAGAGCTTCAATAATTATCCATATAGCAGCAAGAAAAATCAAAAGAGACTCTATTACTCCGGAAATATTTTCAATTTTCCCATGTCCGTAAGGATGTCTTGAATCGGGTGGATTATCGGAAACTTTTACTGAAAAGAAGGCAATAACAGCAGCTATCAGGTCCATTGAAGAATGGATCGCTTCGGAAAGAATGCTTACCGATCCGCTGATAAATCCGACAACAACCTTCATTAAAATCAATAAAGTGTTGGATATTATCGATAGACGGGCAATTCTTACTTTTGCATTCATGAGTCTATAAGCTATATCCGGTTTTATTTCTTTTCAGCAACATAGAGAATTGAGCACACAAATTCACCAGGAATAATGACTTATTGCTAAGCTCTTTGTGTATCCTGGTGTTTTGCAGCGCTTGTAATAATATTTAAATCTATTTATTTTTAAATAGTTATCAATTCGTACTCTCTGTTTCCCAGCCCTATCTTCACTGCATGATCAAGACCTGCCTGCCAGAATGTATCCGGATGGGCTTTTTTGAATTTATCTTCTCCGGTCATGTCATTTTCACTGTTGTCATCACAGATTCTGCTTCCGGGCAGTGCAGGAGCTGCCTTTACCATATCTGTGCATGCCTGATCGAGGGCAACCGGATCAAACGATGCAGCTATTCCCAGGTCGGGGACCAGGGGGTAATCATTGAATCCCCAGCAATCGCAATCGGGTGAAACATTCATTATGAAATTAATATGGAAAGATGGTTTATCTCTTAGGACGGCTAATGAATATTCTGCAATTCTTTTACAAACGGTTTCAGAAGAATTTTGCCATACAACCCTGGCGGAATCGTACTGGCATACTGCTACACACTGTCCGCAACCGACACATTTAACATAATCAATATGAGCTATCTTATCCCTGCCTACTACTATGGCATCGTGCGCACAGTACTTCTCACAAACCCTGCATCCTGTACAATTAGCTTCATATATTTCTGGTGAAGAACCGGAATGAAGAAACAGTTTACCACCTACCGAGGCACAGCCCATTCCCAGGTTCTTCAGGGCTCCTCCAAATCCTGTCATTTCGTGCCCTTTGAAATGGTTCATTGAGATTATTATATCGGAATCGGCAATGGCACTTCCAATCTTCGCGGCTTCACAATATTCAAGGTTTAATTCTATTTCACGGTAATCAGTTCCTTTTATCCCGTCACCAATGATGACCGGACAATTAGTGGTCAAGAGGGTTATATCCATTCTCAAAAGCTGCCTCAATATGCATCGGAGCATTTGAACGCCTTCCAAAATAAAGTGTATTGCAATCTGTCAGAAACGGGATAGCTCCTTTTGATCTTAAGAATTTTACTATTCTTGCGGCATAGTTAGGTCTCAGATAGGCCAGGTTTCCAGGCTCACCGAAATGAAGTTTTATTGCGACTATCTTTTTCTGGAAATCAATTTTTTCAATACCCGCTTTAATAATAAGTGCTTCAAGCTTTTTAAAAAGATTCTGTGATGGTTTTGCTCTCAGGTTGGTGAAATAGACTTTAGATGCAGACATATAATAAAATTTTCTATACTGACAATATTTTAGCCAGATCCACAAGGCTCATGGTTAACATCTTTATGAAGTTTTACGGCTTTCCGAAAAGGCACAAGAGTAATTTCTCCGTTCATTATACCAACCATAACACTTTTCTGGTCGTCGATAAGAGCCTCTACCGCAGCATGGCCAAGCCGGCTTGCATTGACCCTGTCTATTGCTGACGGAGATCCGCCCCGCTGGAGATGTCCCAGCACAGAAACCCTGACATCATATTCTTTAAAATCGTTTTTTACCTTTTCTGCCATTGCAAAAGCACCTCCTTCCTTATGGCCTTCCGCAACAATAATAATATTGCTTGATTTCTTACGGGTGTTTCCTGCTTCGATCATCTGCTTTCAGATCTTGTTCAGCTTCCTTGATCTCAGGAATGATTATTGCTTCAGCTCCGGTGGCAATTCCACTGTAAAGAGCAATAAATCCTGCTTCTGCACCCATTACTTCCACAAAAAACATCCTGTTATGAGCACTTGCTGTATCTCTGATTTTATCGACAGCTTCCACCACTGTATTCAGAGCTGTATCGTAACCGATTGTATAATCAGTTCCATAAATATCATTATCAATTGTTCCCGGGATTCCTACAAAAGGGATATCATATTCTTCGTTAAAGATCCTGCCTCCGGTAAATGATCCGTCTCCGCCTATTACTACGACTCCGTCAATCTGAGCTTCCTTCAGATTATTAAAAGCCTTTAGTCTGCCTTCTGGAGACCTGAATTCTTCACACCTGGCTGTTTTTAGTATAGTACCGCCTCTCTGAATAATATCGCTTACACTTGATGACTGCATCGGAGTAAAATTTGCATCTATCAGACCCTGGTAGCCCTGATGGATTCCAATAACTTCCAGTCCGTTATAAACTGCAGTTCGTACAACACCCCGAATAGCCGCATTCATCCCCGGGGCATCACCTCCTGATGTCAATACCCCGATTTTTTTAATTTTTGCCATAAATAAAATTTTGTAAAATAAGGCACAAAGGTAATATAATTATTTAAGCCTTACAAATGACGGAACATTCCAATAGTCAGATATTTGAAATGATATCACGGATGTTTTCGATGAGCCATTTCGGTGTAGATGTTGCTCCGCATATTCCTACTGAATTTTTCCCTGAGAACCAATTTAGGTCAAGTTCTTCATGGCTGGAGACAAAATGTGTCTCAGGATTTACATTCTTACATACAGAATAAAGCATCTTTCCATTTGAACTTTCTCTTCCGCTGACAAAAATAATGATGTCGTGTTTTTTTGCAAACGATTTGAGATGAGGTTCACGGTTTGAAACCTGTCCACAAATTGTTTTATTTATAAAAAGGTTTTTCGCAGGTTCAATATTTCCCTTTTCTTCCATCTTTGACCGCAGAATATCCGTGAGGTTACTGTATTCTTTTACGCTCATTGTTGTCTGGGCAAAAATATATACTGGCTTTGAAATGTCTATTTTCCCGAAATCGTCCGGGCCTGAAACAAGAATGGCTTCATTGTTGATCTGTCCCTGCAATCCAACCACTTCAGCATGACCTGGCTTACCAAAAATCACAACCTGTCCGTCGCCGGCCTTGGTCCTTAACCATGTCTCCCTGATTTTTGACTGCAGCTTTTTTACAATAGGACATGTAGCCTCAACTATTGTCAGATTATTTTTTTCAGCAATTTTATATGTCTCCGGTGGTTCCCCGTGAGCCCTGATAAGTACTTTACAATCTTTCAGGTTTTTGAACTTTTCATGATCGATTGATAAAAGTCCGAGAGCTGAAAGCCTGTCCACTTCCTTATCATTATGAACAATAGGGCCCAGCGAAAAAACCTTTTCTCCTTTTAGAAGCGCTTTTTCAGCTATCTCAACAGCATTTTGTACACCAAAACAGAAACCCGACTGTTTATCAATTTCAACTACCATTTTTCTTTCTGTCAATGATATCTTTTATCCATACCATCTGTTCATCAATTGTCATTCTGCTGTTATCCAGTATAATAGCATCATCTGCTCTTCTTAATGGACTTATATCCCTGTTTTCATCAGCAATGTCGCGGGCAATAATGGTTCTTTTAATCTCTTCAAATTCAATATTTATACCTTTGTTCTTCAATTCAATATGTCTTCTCTTGGCCCTTATTTCAACTGAAGCCGTCATGAAGATTTTAATGTCTGCATCCGGAAAAACAACTGTTCCGATATCCCTGCCGTCCATTACAATTCCTTTCAATGCACCTATCTGCCTCTGAAGCTCAACCATACGAATGCGCACCTCAGGTATCTGACTTATTTTACTGACATGTGCCGTCACTTCCATATTTCTTATTTCAGTTTCGACATTTTCGGAGTTAAGAAAGGTTTCATATTCGTTTATATCGGGATTATATACAAAGTCTATATGAATATCCTGAAGTTCGGAGATAATGGCCTGGGTATTTAAACCATGTTATGTTGATATACTTTTTTCTCATGCAAAAGAGTGTCACAGCACGATACATCGCTCCGCTGTCAATAAAAATATATTTCAGTTCTTTAGCGATCAATCTTGCAAAAGTGCTTTTACCGCAGGATGAATAGCCGTCGATTGCTATAATTAGTCTCTTGTCCATATCTGATTTTTTATCTTGTTTTATGCAACTGCCCCTTAATTGATATTTAATTTAAGCATATATTCAGCCTTCCTTCGGGAGGAGAAGGGGGCTATTTATTCAAAGAATCCACAAAGGTGAAAAAAAATCAGTTATTCGCCAAGTCTAAACATCAGTGAACTTAATAAGTTTTGTTCTGACGCCACTACTCTTCCAATCAGCATGAGGCTTTTGATTTGAAGTAGGTGATATTTCTAATTCCGGGATTTTTTATAAAACAGATCAGGTCTGACAATTAATGAAACATTGGTTGAAGATCCTGCGAGATGATATGTTGCCCTTCCAAACTCAATATTCAATATTGATGTATTGATACCAAAACCCCACGATAAACCAACTGTTGAGACTTTTGATTCAATTTCCAGCTCTCTTCTTCGCTGATAGTTGTAACCTGCACTTAAGTAAAAATTTTTGGAAGGAAAAAGTTCAACCCCCAGTATTATATGTCTCAGGCAATTCTCTAAAAACCCGGAGGTCACTTTGTTATTTTCTATTGTGGAAGACGCAGGATACTGGTAAGTAAGATCGTATTTTTCAAGATGAGTGAGTGTGAGTGACAGACGGAAAGGGGCATGTGCCAGTTTTTTTGATATCCCTGCCTGAATCTCAAAAGGAAGGTTTTCGTGTGGAGCGCCTTCATAAGTAGTAACCTGGTAGCCGGCATTTTTAATTACTAAGCCAGCGGAAAGAAGACTGTTCCTGCTGTGCCACGATGCACCTATATCGAAGGCGAATCCGTATGAAGTGTATTTTTCCAGTTGCGATAAAACAGGCTTAAAATTAATACCTACTGAAAACAGAGAATCAATTTCATGCGAATACATCAGGGATAATGCATATTCAGCTGCTGTGAAATTACCTGTAATAACTCCTGTTTCATCCGTTTCTGTAAATGAGCCATAATTGAGGTATGTAATACCTGCTTCAAAATTTCCGGTTCCCGGGAATGATCTTGAGTACATCGCCAACCCGTAGTTTATGCCTGCAAAATAATTGACATAATTCAATGCCAGGCTTTTATTCATACCCGAATTAAGAAGGGCAGGATTGTGATAGGCAAGGTTAAGATCATTTCCCGGTAATGAAACATTTGTACCTCCAAGTGATGAAACAAGTCCGGAATGCGTAAGATTCAGGAATTCATAGACATTATCACCCCCTGTTTGAGAAAACGAAGGTAACGCAATTGCATAATAGTAAAGATAAAAATCAGGATCTTGTTTTTCATAATGTAGCTACGCACCAAATATAGCATGATTTATCTAAACGGGAGGTCATGTAAATTAGTATTAATGAACAGTATATAACTTTCGACAATAGTTCAGGCAGTTTTTCCCGTAAGTGCAAGGGCTTCGTCAATACTCTTATCTCGTTCCGTTCATCTGCGACATAGTAAGCCGGCAATAACAATTGCCATCCCGATAATATTCTGAATGGTCAGTTTATCTCCTATCAGAATGAAAGAGAAGAGAGCTGTGAACACGAGGAATGCAATTTGAAAAAACATTCGCTTTCGTAATACCCATGATTCTTACAGAGTATGCAAATAGGATAAAGGCTCCGCATGAGGCAAAAATCGAAAGTTCGATTATTGGCCTGAAGATATTAAAAGTGAAAGGGAATAGAGATAAAATGGTTAAAATCAAAAATCAAAAAGAGCGGAAGAAACAGAACTGCCCCTATTATGTTTTGAACATTCACAATATAAACAGGAGAGTAAGTTCCAACAAGACGGCTTAGAGTAAGATTATATCCAACAGCTGAGATTACAGCAAGTGTTAAAAATTCTAATCCTTTAATATTGAATGAAATACTTCCGTCACTATTAAGAATAAAAACAAGAACACCAATAAAAGATATGATTATTCCCGCATAATTTATTGCTTTAAGTTTTTCTTTAAAGATGAGCCAGGCGCCAATTGTTGCAAAAACAGGTATGGTTGATATCAGCACTGAACATACAGTCGCCGAAACATACGTAAGTCCGAAACTCTCACCCAGAAAATAAAAGAAGGGTTCAAATAAAGCCAGCATAAGGAATAGTTTCCGGTCAGCTCTTTTTAATTTTCATGTAATTCTTTGTAATAACCAGAAAGATCGTCAGCAGGATGACGGAAAAAAGAAGCCTGATAAAAACTAATCGTGACAGGGTGGAATGTTTTGTTTGCAACTTTGAACCATATAAAAGAGAATGCCCAGAAGATCATAGCCAGCATATTGCTGCATATGTTTTTATTTTTTTGTTCAATTCGTAATCTGATTAATTAGTTTATTTTTGGCGTTGCGAATTTAAATTTAAAAATATAATTGTTGGTAATAAATCTGATTTATTTTATTTGTTTTTCATAACACGGTTCAGGGCATTAGGGTATATGCGTAATCTGTTTGGTATGTCAATAAGTTGAAAATTCATTCAATTTATGAGAAAGTCAATTCTTTCGACTATATAAAGTATTACTCTTCAATATATTGAATAAATATCAGTAAATTAACCTGTTATTATATGAATTTTCTTTCGAATATGCTAAAAGTATGATTTTTATGTGATTTGATTGTGAATCATAAATTATTATATTTGCCGCCTCATAGGTTGAAAAAGCCAGGTTGATTCTGGTAAACAATTTAGAACAAATTAATTAACTAATATTCAAGTTAAGATGAAAATTCTGGTTTGTATCAGTAATGTTCCTGACACTACTACAAAAATTAAATTTGCTGAAGGAAATGTTTCAATTGACACTACAGGTATACAATGGGTTATTAATCCATGGGATGAATTGTCACTTACCCGTGCACTTGAACTTAAGGATGAAACTGCCAACGGGATAAAATCCGTAACAGTTATACATGTCGGTCCGGCTTCTTCAGAACCGACAATCCGTAAAGCCCTGGCTATCGGAGCTGATGATGCAGTAAGGGTAAATGCCTCACCTTCTGATGCATGGTTTGTTGCAGCACAGATTGCTGAGGTAGTAAAGAAAGAACAGTTTGATATGATCATGTGTGGCATAGAATCGAGCGATTATAATGGCTCAGCTGTGGGAGGGATGATCTCTGAATTTCTGGGTATTCCTTCTGTTTCCGCAGTATCAGGTATAAAATTTGAAAATGGCCAGCCAGTGATGATCAGGGAGATTGATGGAGGAAAAGAAATAGTGACTGTGCCTGTACCGTTTGTCGCCATAGTACAGAAGGGTATAGCTAAAGAACCCAGGATAGCAGCTATGCGTGGGATAATGATGGCAAGGTCAAAACCTGTGAAACTTGTTGAGCCTGTCATGACTGATCCCCTGACTCAAATTGTTGAATTTGAAAAACCGACACCCCGTGCAGCCTGTAAATATATTGATGCTGATAACCCGGCACAGCTTCTTGATCTTTTGCAGAATGAGGCAAAAGTAATCTGATAATTAGTTAAAAAACAGTAAATACAAAAGGATATGTCAGTATTAGTATATACAGAGAATTGGGACGGGAAATTCAAAAAACTTTCATTTGAACTTGTTTCGTATGCAACAGGCGTTGCAAAAATGCTGAATATCATCTGTTACAGCTGTATCAATCGGAAAGGTTGATGATAGGGAATTGATGAAACTTGGAAATTACGGAGCAAACAAGATCATTAATGTTAATAATGAACAACTAACTATTCTTGATAATCAGGCATATGCAAGTGTTATTTCAGAAATTTCAGAGAAAGAAAATGCCTCAATTATAATAATTTCCAATAATAATACAGGAAAGGCAATTGCTCCGAGGATATCAGTGCGCCTCAAAGCAGGAGTAGGTTCCGGTGTAAGCAGACTGCCTCTAAGTCTGAATCCGTTCACTGTTTATAAAAGGACCTATTCAGGGAATGCCTTTGCTCATCTGGTTATCAAATCGGATGTTAAGATACTCACCCTGGCACAGAATTCATTTGACCTGGTTGAAACATCCGGTGAATGCCACTATTGAAAATCTGAATCCGGAGGTAGACGGGTCATTGCTAAAAACTGTAGTAAAGGATGTTCAGAAACAATCAGGAAAGATCCTGTTGACTGATGCAGATATTGTTGTATCGGGAGGAAGAGGAATGAAGTCGCCTGATAACTGGCCTCCTCTTGTTGAACTTGCAACACTTCTTGGTGCGGCAACAGCTTGTTCCCGTCCGGTATCGGATGAAGGCTGGAGACCTCACGAAGAGCATACCGGACAGACAGGAAAGATAATTGCCCCAAACCTGTATATTGCTGTAGGGATTTCAGGTGCCACACAGCATCTGGCAGGTATAAGTTCATCAAAATATATTGTTGCAATAAACAGCGATAAAGATGCCCCGATTTTTGAGGCTGCCCAATACGGAATAGTAGGTGATGCAATGAAAGTCCTGCCAAAACTTGTAGAGGCAGTCAAAGAGATCAAAAAATAAATAGCTCAAAATTACACAACAGTGGAGACGCCCAATTTGGGTATCTCTACTACAAAATTTGATATAGACTTATTCGCAGTAAGCAGAATTATTAATGTACACGTGATTTTGAATTATTAATTGGATATTTAAAAATGACAAAACAGATAGTTTTTTCATTCACACTTTTAATAACACTTGGAGTATTCTCATTTACAATTATGAGAATTGTCAGGTTTTTCAGATTTACCAGGCCTGCATTTCCCATAAAGGACTTTGGGAAAAGGATCAATGTTATGCTACAGTGGCATTTGGACAGACCAAAATATTCAGCAGTCCTGTCATAGGCTTTTTCATGCCTTGGTCTTCTGGGGATTTTGTGTGATCATATTCGGGAGCATTGAGATGGTTATTGACGGGCTGACAGGAACAGAACAGAGTATTAAAATTCCTTGGGCCAGTTTATAATATCATAATGGCATCAGGAGATATTTTTGGCACTTCTTGTTGCCATTTCAATTATTATATTCCTTAGCCGAAGGATCTTCTTTCATATTAAGAGATTTGAAGGTATCGAGATGAATAAAATTACTCATATCGATGCAAATATTGCTCTTACAATAATCCTGTTATTAATGTTGTCACTGTCTGGCGATGAATACAGGATATCTTGAATATAAGACAATTACAGGTGAGGCGATTGTCGGTTTGTTTCCGGTAAGCAAGTGTTATTGCAGGTTTAATTCCTGGCGGACATGCTGAAAATTTCAAATTGATGTACGAGGCTTCATGGTGGACCCATATACTTCTGATATTCCTGTTTGCCAACATTTTGCCCTATTCAAAGCATTTCCATGTGTTCATGTCGATACCAAATGTTTTCCTTTCGCGACTTGATCCTCTAGGAAAGCTTCAGAATATGGACAATATTACCAGGGAAGTAAAGCTCATGCTCGATCCTGATACAGCCTTCACTGCATCTGCTTCGGATACTCCTCCTGAAAGATTTGGTGTAAAGGATGCTGAAGATGCTTCATGGAAAAACTATTTTGATTCACTCGCCTGCACACAATGCGGCAGATGCACCTCAGTTTGTCCGGCAAATATTACCGGCAAAAAATTATCTCCGAGGAAAGTGATGATGGACCTAAGGGCGAGAATGAAAGAGAAAGGTCCATTAATGGTTAAAAACGGCAGGGATTTCAATGATAACCGGTCTCTTTTAAGAGATTATATTTCAGAAGAAGAGCTCTGGGCATGCACAACATGCAACGCCTGTGCAAAAGAGTGTCCTATAAATATTAACCATCCGACCCTGATAGTCGATATGCGAAGATATCTTGTAATGGAAGAAGCGTCTGCTCCCGGTGAGATAAAAGCAATGTTTAATAATATAGAAAATAACGGCGCTCCATGGCAATATTCAGCTGAAGACAGGATGCTATGGGCAAAAGATCTTGGAATATTAATAATTCATTAGACCTCCGTGGTCTTCTCAGTGTTGCTTCCTCTGTGTCACTACTAATATAACAAAGAAAAGATAAGAAAATGGAAACCCGGAAAATTGAAATTCCTGTAATGGCAGATCTTTTTGCGAGGGGCGAAAAACCTGAATACCTATTCTGGGTAGGATGTGCCGGAGCATTTGATGACAGGTACAAGAAAGTTGTAAGGGCATTTGCAAAAATCCTTAGTACATCTTGATGTAAGCTATGCAGTTCTGGGCAAAGAAGAGACATGCACCGGTGATCCTGCGAGGCGTGCTGGTAACGAAATGCTTTTCCAGATGCAGGCACTTCAGGTAATAGAGATATTTAAGATGTATGATGTAAAGAAAATAATAACCATTTGTCCGCATTGTTTCAATATTTTTAAAAATGAATACCCCGATCTTGGCGGAAAATATGAAGTTATCAACTACCTGCAGTTTCTGAACAGAAATATTGAAGAAGGTAAATTGAAAATTGACAGAGCTGCATTAAACAATATATCAGTTACTTATCATGATCCATGTTATCTTGGCAGGGCAAATGATATTTTTGAGGAACCACGAAGTCATTCTCAGAAAACTGACAGGAAATTTAGTTGAGATGCATAGAAACAGAAGTTTTGCTTTATGCTGCGGAGCAGGCGGAGCCCAGATGTTCAAAGAGGCTGAAAAAGGTGAAAAGGAAGTTTTTATCGAGAGAACTGAAGATGCTCTTAAAACAGATGCCAGGGTAATTGCAACTGCATGTCCGTTTTGCATGACAATGCTTACAGATGGGCTGAAATATAAAAACAAGGAACAGGAGATAAGAAACCTTGATATTGCTGAACTTATTGCACAATCAATTGATTTATAGAATAGTCCAAATAATTATTTTAAAACAATGGAAAACATTAAACTCTTGAAAAGTGGTGAATTTCTTGTAAATGAAATTGAATCCGAAAGATATTTTTATTCCTGAGGAATTCAATGAGGAACAGAAAATGATTGCGCAGACATGCAGCGACTTCCTTGAAGCTGAAGTTTATCCCAATCTTGAAAAAGTTGAGAAAAGCGACAGGGAGCTGATGAAAAGCATGCTTAAAAAATCAGGGGAACTTGGATTAATGGGAATTTCAATTCCGGAAGAGTTTGGCGGATTCGGACAATCATTCGTAACGCAGATGCTTGTAGCTGAAACTACGGGTGCAGGCTATTCATTTTCTGTAGCATATATGGCACATTGTGGTATTGGCACATTGCCAATAATGTATTACGGAAACAAGGATCAGAGAGAGCGGTATGTGACAAAACTGGCTACCGGTGAATTTATCGGAGCATATTGCCTTACCGAACCCGGTGCAGGCAGCGATGCAAACTCAGGGAAAACAAATGCAAGATTAAGCGAGGATGGGAAATATTATATCCTTAACGGACAGAAGATGTGGATCACAAATGCCGGATTTGCTGATACTCTGGTAGTATTTGCAAAAATTGATAACGACAGAGTACTCAGTGCATTTATTGTCGAAAGCAAATATCCGGGTGTAGTTATGGGTCCCGATGAGCACAAAATGGGAATTAAGGGATCTTCAACAGCACAGATCTATTTTAATGATGTAAAAGTTCCGGTTGAAAATCTCCTTGGAAAAAGGGGAGAAGGTTTCAGAATTGCCCTCAGTATCCTGCATATGGGACGTCTTAAACTTGGTGCCAATGTTATCGGCGCAGCCAAAAAGGCCATCAATGATTCAGTCAAATATGCTAACGAAAGAAAACAATTCGGAGTTTTAATTTCAACATTCGGAGCAATTAAGCATAAAATGGCTGAACAGGTAATTCGTCTTTTTGCTTCAGAATCAGCTGTGTACAGAGTAAGTGCGGATATTGATAACCTTGATGAAGAAGCTTATCGGCAGACTGCGGCGATTATGGCAGGGCATCAATTGAAGCAATCAGCCACTATGCCGTTGAAGCAGCAATTCTGAAAGTTGTTGGCTCTGAAATGCTTGATTTTGTTGCTGATGAAGCAGTTCAGATACATGGTGGAATGGGATATTCCGCTGAGATGGCAGTGGAAAGAGGTTACAGGGATTCAAGGATCAACAGGATCTTTGAAGGCACAAATGAAATAAACCGTCTGTCTTGTTGTTGATACAGCAATGAAACGTGCAATGAAAGGTGAATTTGACCTGTTCGGAGAAGCCGAAAAACTCTATTCCGGATTTGAATAATATAACTGACAATAAAACAGATGGTGAAGAGCTATTTCCAGGAAAAATCAAGATATATCAAAAATTTTAAGAAAGCTATACTCATTTGTATTCATGGAGCATCAAAATAGTTTCGGTAAAGGACTGATCAATGAGCAGGAAGTTCTGAATAATATTGCTGAAATGATGATGGAAACCTATGTTTCAGAATCACTTGCACTGAGAGTCGAAAAAATGTCACCTCTTAATAATAAGATATGTCATTTACAAGGATATGCTTGACGTGAATGTATTTGATACTGCAGCGATAATAAGAAAATCGGCTCTTGAAGCGATCGGCTCATTCTCAACACCTGAATCCTGTCAGGCACTGGTTAAGGCAATTGAAACCCTTTCAGAGAGTGGAATGTGTAAATGTAAAAGATGCCAGAAGGCGTATTGCGGATAAACTGATTGAGGATAATTCCTATAAATTCTGATAATCAATAATTATAAATGACGATATTTAAAAGGCTTTTCAAAAAGCCTTTTTATATAAGTATGTCAGATATTAATCAGTGAGTTAGAGAATTATTTAATATATTTGTAAATAATTAGTATTACTATGAGAAGTAAACTGAAATTTCTGTTTGCTATTATAGCATTATTCCTGTTTGACAGGTGTTACTGGTTTGTCCATTTTATTTTAGCTCAGTGAAAAATAAATATCACTACCGTGGGTGATAAAAATCAATTTTTACTTATGATAAAGAGCATGCTAAATATCGAATTATTATCTCATACAAATAACTATTAATCAGGATAATCAGATATCTTTGTGAATATATTAACAATATTGAAATATGAATCAGAAATTGAAAAAGATCAGACAGATAATCATTGCACTTATTCTGATTGCAGCAGCCGGAGGATTTTCTTCCTGTGAGAAGTATTCATTCTCACCTCCTGCAGTTGATACGAATCAAGTATGGCATTTTCAGACTGATATTCAGCCAATCTTCAATGCCAATTGTATTAGCTTGTCATAATGGAAAGATACAGTTTCCTGACCTCAGGAGTGGCAAATCATATGCATCTCTTAAGAGCGGCGGTTATATTACTCCTCCGGGAGAGACAAGTATCCTGTATCATCAGATTACAACCAATTCAGCTCATATTCCGAGGACAACAGATGTACAAAAACTTGAAGTTCTCTACTGGATCAACCAGGGAGCCCTTAATAATTAAAAATATCTTAACCTGATAAAACCAAATAACATGAAAAAATTCTTAATCCTTTTGACTTTATCATTAAGCATAACTTCTTTGTTTGCACAGGAAGATACTCTGAAACAGGTAACATCAAAACCTGTGAGGTTTACTTTTGGAGCAACCACTCTTATTGATAATCAGTACAGTTGAGACACTATATAAAGGTGGTCTGGAACTTGAAATCAGACACAGATTCAGCTTGATCGATAATTATCATGACATTTTTGGAATATATGGCTCGGCAAATACCCGGATTGGTCTGAATTATGGTATTACCGACAGGTTAATGATCGGAGTAGGAACAACCAAAGATTATCAACTGCAGGATGTCCAGTGGAAGTATCTGATCCTCAGGCAGACAGAAGACAATAATATGCCTGTTTCACTTTCATATTATGGTAATATGGCAATCAATTTAAGCCCGAAGCAAGATTTCGGACCAGCAGAAAGTTTCAGACAGATTCACAGGTTATCCTATTTTACTCAATTTATTATCGCCAGAAAACTGAATAATATATTTTCGTTCAGGTAGCTCCTTCATTGGCGTATTTCAATTCCGTACCACAAAACGTAGATTCTACTGCAGGTTATAAGAATCTGAATTTTGGTATTTCAGCAGGTGCACGTGCAAATTTATTCGGGTCCCATTCCCTCATAATTGAATATGACCAGCTACTTACAAAACAAGATATTGCCGTGCAGCCAAAACCAAATCTTTCCCTGGGTTGGGAAATAGGTACAGCGACACATACATTCCAGATATTTGTAGCCAATTATGATCAGATTATCCCTCAACGGAATCTGGTATTCAACACAAATGATTTCGAAAGAGTCAATGGCTTATAGGGTTTAATATTCATGTCAGATTCTAATTCAATCAAGTAATCAGGAATGAAATTATTTATGTTCCGGATAATTATTCTGTTGAGCTCTGATTAATTTATTTTCTCTTTCTTCAGCCGGAAATTCCCCTGTATCTGACGTCGATATTGTAAAAGTCAGGATACAACAAATTTTGTTTCACGTTTCGAAGCTGATAATAATCGTTGTTTCAAATGTCATGGACAGGAGAAATACGAATATACAAACGGACACTCGGGAAACAGGTCATGGATATGAATGTGTTCGGAACGTATTATAAATAAAAACGAATTTTATTCGTCAAATCATAAAAGCTTTAGCTGTACCGACTGCCATTCGGACGGAATATGTAAAGTTTCCTCATTCAGGGGAACTCAGAATGGAACAGAAATATAATTGTCTCGATTGTCATGGAGGTGATGCAAAATTTGCAAAATATCATTTTGAAGAGATAGATACAGAATATCAGAAAGAGCGTTCACTTTAAAATGGAGAGATGAAGGATTCACATGCTGGAAATGTCATAATCCACATACTTACAAGATAACTGTCAGGAACAGCTACCAATCTTAAGCAGACAATTGCTTATGACAATGCTATCTGTCTTAACTGTCACTCTGACTTCAGTCGTTTTCAGCTTCTGACGGACAAAGCTGAGATAAATCTTATTCAAAAGCATGACTGGCTTCCTAACCAGGCTTTGCATTTTGCTAATGTCAGATGCATAGAATGTCATACAAAAATTAAGAAGAATGTTCCTGTATCTCATCTGATCCTGCCTAAAGAAGAAGCTGTAAGGCGTTGTAATGAATGTCATTCAAAAAACTCAATACTTATGGCTTCGCTTTATAAATTTAATCCAAACAAGAGCGTCACGATGGTTTCTTAAATGCTATTATTTTAAACTCTTCGTATGTTATAGGAGCAAACAGGAACGAATATCTGAACCTATGTAAGTGTGATAATCTTTATTGTCGTGATTGTTATTATCGGAATTCATATCGTATTAAGAATAAGAAAAAGTAACAGAAATTATTAAAGAAAACTATATGTATCTCTACCAAAAATGGATCAGGATATGGCATCTTATTAATGCTGTAATGTTTCTCATTCTTATCGTTACAGGCTTAAGCATGCAGTACACGGATAAAGAAAATGCCACTTATGTTGTTGGCTTTGCCAAAGCAGTAAAAATGCATAATTTTGCCGCCCTTGTACTTGTTTTTAATTATATTTTTTTTGTCACGGGTAATCTGCTGACAAAAAACAGAAGGTATTATAGAATCGGAAGAAAGGGTTTTATTTCAGATCTTAAAAAGCAATTTATTTATTATTCGGTTGGCATGTTCAGAGGTGAAAAACACCCTTTTCCTGTTACTGAAGAGCGTAAATTTAATCCGCTTCAGAAATTTACTTACATACTGGCCATGTATGTAGCTTTCCCTTTGCTTATTATATCTGGTACCGGGTTATTGTTTCCTGAAATAACGGTTAAAACAGTTTTTGGCATAAGCGGGCTTATTCTAACAGATATTCTGCATATTACCATGGGTTTCCTGCTTTCAATTTTCATGGTGATTCATATCTATACCTGTACGCTTGGATCCAAACCGACATCACTCTTCTGGGGAATGATTACAGGATATCACAGGGAGGAATAGAGAAGTGGTAAAAAAAGAATAGAATGAAAGATACAGGAGGAGATCTCAACGGAGGTTCATCAAGACGTAATTTTCTTAAAAAATTAGGTGTCGGGGCAGGAGCTGTCACTGTTGCTGGGATAGCCGGCGCCTCGATTCTGGCCCATTCCAAATCAAAATCGGGAAAGAAAGTCAAATTACTTTCAACCGATGGTACCCTTGTTGAAGTTGACAAAGACGATATTATGCCTGCTAAAGAGATTGTTGCAGAGCTTAAATCAGAAGCAAGAAAAGGACTGCCGGGAAGAAAATTTGTTATGGTCATTGACCTTTCAAAATGCAAAAATGCGAGGAAATGCGTAGAAGCATGCCAGGAAGGGCATATGCTTCCTAAAGATTATGATTGGATGAAGCTGTATCTGCTTCAGGATGATCGTAATACCGCTCGTTATTGGTTCCCGAGGCCTTGTTTCCATTGCGACAAACCTATGTGTGTAAGTGTTTGCCCTGTAGGAGCAACTTATAAAAGAGACGATGGAATTGTTTTGGTCGATAACCAGAGATGTATAGGATGCAAGTTTTGTATGACAGGCTGCCCATATTCAGTGAGGGTTTTTAACTGGAGGGATCCGGGAATTAAACTGCCTGAAGGTTACGTTTATAACCCTGAAGTTGGTATTCCCCAGGTGGAGGGAACTGTAGGGAAGTGTATATTCTGTGCTGACAAGCTTAGGAAAGGAGAACTTCCCAGGTGTGTTTCTGCATGTCCCATGGGAACATTGTATTTTGGTGATCTCCTGGAAGATACTGTTACAAACGGGAACGAAACTGTCCGTTTTAGTAAATTAATGACCGACAGGGCCGGCTACAGGTACCGTGAAGATCTGGGAACTCTGCCAAGTGTCTATTATCTTCCTCCCGTTGACAGATCATTCACCGTTGAAAGTGGATTGGATGATATTGATGAATCGATTAAGGCAAGATATAAAAATGCAGGACCAAGGTGATTTATGTTCGGTAATCAATAAATTATGCTGACAGAAAAAAAACTACTTCAGGATCTGACACCGGAGATAGAGTCCACAGGGATCAGATGGTATATTACATTCGCAGTTTTCTTTTTGATTTTTTGTGTCGGTATCTATGCACTGATCCAACAGATCATAAAAGGTCATATTGTCACAGGTATGCGCGATAATGTTGTATGGGGACTATACATAGTAAATTTTATATTCTTCATGGGATTAAGCTATGCAGGCGCACTTATATCAGGCGTACTTCATCTTTTTCATACAGGGTGGAGAAAGCCGGTCATTCGTCTGGCAGAACTTCTTACTGTTATATCACTTGTAATAGGGCCTTTTTTCATTTTCTTCTGTATAGGCCGTCTTGACAGGCTTCCTTTCCTGATAATGTATCCGCGTATCCAGTCACCTATAACATGGGACGTAATAGCAATAAGCACCGACCTGGTTGGATGTTTTTTGTTTTTGTACCTGTCATTAATTGAAGATTTTGCCATACTTCGCGATTACCAGGAACTTAAGGTGAAACCATGGAAAAGAAAAATATATAAAGCTCTTTCTCTGGGGTATACAGCTACCGAAAAGGAAAAGAAAATCCTGGGTAATGCAAAGAATGTAATGGCTGCAATGATAATAGCTATTGCTATCATTGTTTATTCAGTTTTGGCATGGATTTTTGGCGTGACACTTCAACCCGGATGGCATTCAACTATTTTCGGACCCTACTTTGTTATTGCTGCTGTATTTTCCGGTACCGGCCTGTTAATTATACTGATGTATATTTACAGAAAAGTATATCATCTTGAAGAATATATTACAAAACGTCATTTTGTTAATGTTGGAGTGCTTCTTATAATTATTGCGGCATTTTATGGATATTTTACTTTCAGCGATTATCTGACAAAATGGTACGGCTCAATAAAAATGGACTCCATGCTTATTGATAAACTCTTTCATGATTATTTTACATTATTTATTTTCGCTAACTATATTGGAATCTTACTCCCTTGCATAATCATTGCGTTTCCCAGGTTCCGTTCAATCCGCAATATTACTATAGCTGCTTTTATTGCGATAATGGCACTATGGGTTAACCGTTATATTATAGTCATTCCTACACTTGAAACTCCATTTCTTCCCATACAGGATACAAGGCCCGACTGGATAAGGTATACACCCACGTGGATTGAATGGTCGCTTACACTTGCCGGGGTTTCTGTCTACGGAATGCTTTTTATGCTGGTTTCTAAAATTGCGCCGGTTATTTCAATTTCGGAGATGAAGGAGGAGGATAAAATAGAGATTTTGAAGTAGAGGAGAAAATGTGAAATGAAAAGAAAAACAGCCCTTGTATTATTGTTTTTATCCTTATTCTCATCAAAAGAATTACTCTCTTTTTCCCCTGGGAATGATAAAATAACTCCATATATTCAATTTCAGTACTTCAAGGATAATGATGATAACAGTATCCTGAAAACTACTCTCACCTATTCGAAGAACAGGATGGAACTTCCCCTTGCAGGTATGGCCATAAAGTTTTATGCCGGCGTAGGAAAAAAAGTTAAACTGGCTGAGATTGTAACTGATAACAAGGGTATTGCTGTCTGCCATCTTAAACCTGAATCTGATTTATTGATGAATGATAAGGGTTTATGGCCTTTTTCAACTGAATTTGGCGGGAATGATACAATAGAACCGATAAACTCTGAACTTTCAATCAGGGATGTTTCTCTGAATATGACATTAACGGAGATTGACAGTATAAAGACGATTGTAATTGGTGCCAAAAAGAAGGAAAATGGGAAAGAAGTTCCTGTATCAGGTGAAACTGTAACTCTTTATGTCCCTCGCATGTTCAGTCTCTTACCGATAGGAGAGGCAAAGCTTGATGAAACAGGTTCAGCTTCAGTTGAATTTCCTGCAACTCTTCCGGGTGACAAAGATGGAAATATTACTATAATTGGCAAGTTTGAGGATAATGCTGAATTTGGAAATGTTGAAAAAAGGACTACTCTTAAATGGGGAGTGCCTGCATCATATTCTATTCCTGCCGGCCATCGGGCCCTTTGGACAAAGACCGCACCCAAGTGGATGATTTATACACTTTCTATACTATTATCGGGCGTTTGGGGTCATTATCTTTTTGCAATTATAAGCCTTATAAGAATAAAGAGAAATAACAGGAAGGAAAAAGCTGAAAACAAAGAACTTTTTATAAAATAAAAATTGCACTTTAATTCTTATCTTTGCATTGTAAACCAAAAACAGGATTATGAAAACTCTTAAATTAGTTTTACTTAGTTCAGCTATAATGTGTCTGAGCATTTCAATGTCCGCACAACCAAAAGCATGGGTTGTCCCGGCTAATTTTAAATCAATGAAAAACCCTGTTGCCATGAGCGATGCCAGCACTAAGGCTGGACAAGAATTCTTTGTTAAAACCTGTGCCGCTTGTCATGGAAAAACTGGTCTGGGTAACGGACCTAAAGCAAAATCGCTTAAAACAGAGCCTACAAACTTTTCTAAAGCGGAATCGCAGAAAGCAACTGACGGAGAACTTTTCTACAAGACTAAAACAGGAAGAGGTGATATGCCTAAATACGACGGTAAATTATCAGATGATGATATCTGGAACGTTGTTAATTATATCAGAACTTTAAAGAAATAATCGCAAAAATATTTTGTAATATCTCAGGCTGCTCCGATTCGGGCAGCCTTTTTTCTGGAATTTAAGCTGTCAATATTGTAATCTTCAAATATGATAGCTATTGCAATTTTTGATAAAAAGGTAAAAAGCAAAAATCCAAGGGAAAATATCATTACAGCAGTTCTGATTTCAGTAAAAGATGGTGTATAAACATAAATCTGTCCTAAAACATCAGGAGTAAATGCAGGAATGATAAGGGCAATCCCTTTTTCGACATACACGCTCGCATAAATAAGTACTGCACCAATATTCAGGGTCAGAAAGTTTTTCCTGGTTTTCGGGATCAGGAAAAGGACAAATGCAATGCATCCCATTATAATTGATGACCAGCTGTATGGGACTATTTCTTTATGGTCGCCTATCCCGAAAAGCAAATATTTCCAGTACAAAATATTTTCAGTTCCGGAATAGAACTCTTTAAAAAGTTCAGCAATAGTAAAATAGAGATATATAAACATTGCATACACCATTAGTTCCGCAATTTTCCAGATAGCTTCATCTTTTATTTCAAATTTAGTTGTCCTTCTTAGTATTTGAAACAGGATCAGAAGGATGGCCGGACCTGAGCAAAAAGCTGATGCTAAAAATCTTGGAGCAAGCAATGCACTGTTCCAGAATACGCGTCCCGGCAAGGCATTATAGAGGAATGCTGTTGTTGTATGAATACCAACAGCCATAGGTATGCTGAATAAAACAAGAGGTAAAACGAATGATTTATTATATTCTTTTTTGTAAAAAATGCAATATAACAAATAGGTTGCAACAACTAAGTTGAGCAAGAGGTAGATGTTTATCACGAAAAAATCCCAGGAAAGCATTGAAGAAGGAAAGTTCAGTGTGCCTATCAGAGGAAGCATGTGCCAAAATCTGAGAGGATTTCCAATATCAACAATTATAAATGAAAGGCACATGATTACAGAACAGACAGCCAGTAATTCACCAAAAATTACAATTTCTTTAATTGGCTTCCAATCATAAATATAAGCAGGAATAACCAGCATTACAGCTGCTGCTGCAACGCCGACAAGAAAAGTAAAATTACCGATATAAAATCCCCATGATACAGAATCCCTCATATGGGTTTTAATCAATCCGTGAGCTAACTGACCAGCGTAACCGGATCCTCCCCAGAGTATTAATAAAAACAAGATAATCAGCCATGTATAATATGTTTTGCTGCCTTTGAAAATTATTTTTATACTGCCGGTTATAAATCGAATAAAATTCATATTAAATTTTGTTAATTATTACAACTGATTTAAAATCACATAATTTTAAGATCTGTTTAAATTCCGAAGAAATAATAGAACTTAGGTTGTGTATTTAATTCTTGTTTCAATACCAATACTCTTTTGTTATCAAGAATATACCTGATTTCACTCTCAGGATCAAGCAGATTCCCAAATTTTCTTGCTCCTACAGGGCATATTTCAACACATGCAGGATATCTGCCAACTCTTGTTCTTTGAATACAAAACGTACATTTTTCTACAACACCCTTTTTCCTGGGTCTGTTTCCTAAATAATGCATTTCGGTATTTAATTCTTCAGCCGGTATTGCCGGCTCACCCCAGTTGAAATGTCTTGCTCCATACGGGCAGGCCGCCATACAATATCTGCATCCGATACACCAGTTATAATCAATTACTACTATGCCATCCGGTTCCTGCCATGTAGCTTTTACCGGACAAACTTTCACACATGGTCGTTTTTACATTGCTGACATTGCACCGGAACATAAAATGAACCATTTTCCGGAACTTTTTCAGGATTATACTGCGCAGTGGAATGAGGAAAATCTATCCCTTTTTCTTTTTCCATCTGAAGTACTTCAATCCATTGAATCTGAGGGTCGCGTGACTGATTGTTTTCTTTGACACATGCATAGACACATCTTCTGCAGCCAATACACCTGGATAGGTCGAGGCCATAACCGAATAAAGTTCCATCTATTGCAGCTTTGTCAGAAACATGGAATTCTTTACCATATT
>CAVVGP010000008.1:0-16634 GCA_963747625.1 uncultured Bacteroidales bacterium
GGCGTATGCAACGCCATTATCAGGGCTGTTCATTAAGTTCCCGTCCTTATCAAGGTTTTTAACTTCAATGAGGGCCCCATGGCTGTCATAGGTATTCTGAGTTATCGGAATAAGCTTGCCACCAACATACTCATTATCCTGATCGAACAGAGAAGTTTCAAGTACATATCCATTCTCATCTACCTTGTTAATTCTTTTTGACCATCCCCAGTACAGATTCGACATTTGGCCTTTCACATTAAAAACGGAAAACGTTTCGAGATCATTAAACTGATTTGGAGTGAAACTGAAGTATGAGACTCCTATATCACCACAATTTTCTGCAGTGCAATTATATAGAGTATCAGCCTTGAAATTTGCCATCCTCGTAGGAAAACCCTTATCATTATAGGTAAATCTTAGTTCATAGAATGGACAGAACGGGTTCATTACTGTTTCTTCTCCCTTAAGATTATAACGTAGTTCTCTTACCATCCCATCAGGAAGTACACTCCATGTCCATGAATGGATCTTATTTCTGTTTTCAATCATCGATCCGTCTTTCCCTAAAAACATCAAGCCTGCGCGATTGTTATTTGCATCCAGTGAATATTCGTAAGCAAACACACCTCCTGATTCAATAGGCTCATTATCTTTATTGAAGAAATGCTTAGTCTGCATATTATTCGAATAATCGTACGTAATTTTTGCGGCGCCCTGCATTGATGAATAACCCAGAAGTACATTATTCCTGTTAAATTCCACAGATATAAGACGCCCGGTCTTGTCATATGTAAATTTATAGTTGTTTATAGTTTTTGCCTGATCTGCAGTAAGAGGGTGAGTCCCTTTTTCAATGTCATAAGGTGTTTCACTGAATTGCAGATTCCTGTAATATTCAACACCACTTTGCATTTTTTTGGTTGCAGTCGTATTTGTACACGAAACAATACCAATCCCAATCATAATAGTCAGGATTAACGGGATAACCAGTTTGCTTAATTTCATATTCGTAACTGTTTTGGTTTAAATTTATTATTAAAATTATTGCTTATTTGTATCTGGATAATGAAATAACAATTATTTAACAAACCAAATTTAAAAATGTTTAAAGCCACTCACTGTCTTGAGGTCTTGATCATAGCCAGACTTTACTCCATTTTACCCTTGAGTTGTTTTGGCTGTCAATATCTTGCCGAAGAATAATATCAAGTTTGGTTTCATTATGAACTTTAGCATGGCTGTACCGTTATATACAATTATGAATATCTTTTTACACGAGGTCATCTTCATAACAGATAATCCGGATTTCATTTAACCTTTTTGCATTGCTCTGAAACGCATGCGGAATTAAAATTAATTAAAAGATAAACAATGAAGAAGACCCTGCGAATCAGATTATCAGCAGTGAAAGGTAATATTCTCTTTAGGACCATATTCTTTATTCTTGCGCTTGGTGGTTGTACGGTGAAATCCCGACCATTTATAACCAGGGACGGGAAAAAGGTTCCCGGAAGCATCGCAGTGACTGAAACCGTAAATATTAACGGGCTTCTCCAGAAAATGATAATCCGCGGAAGTGATACTACAAAACCCATATTATTATATCTTCACGGAGGGCCAGGCGATCCTGAATTTCCATTCGTTCGTAAATTTAATCCCGGTATCGAGGATCTCTTTGTAGTATGCTACTGGGATCAGCGTGGTGCAGGTCTGTCATATTCGAAAAACATTTCACCTGAGACAATAACTCTTGAACAGTTTGTTAATGATGCAGGCAAGGTCTCAGAATATCTGATACATAAATTCAAACGAAAAAAAATCTACCTGCTTGGACATTCGTGGGGGAGCATGCTCGGCGCATTTACTGCAAACAAGTATCCGGATTATTATTATGCATTCATAGCTACCGGACAGGTTGGTAACCAGGCTCTTTCCGAAAAAGTTTCATATGATTTTGTACTATCAAGAGCAAGGGAGTTAAAAGACAGAAAAGCAATAAAAGAACTTGAAAAGATTGGTCCTCCACCCTATGCCGATCCCAAAGAAGCCATCGATAAAATGTTGATACAGAGAAAATATGTCATAAGGTATGGAGGTGCTGTAAAAAAAGGGCATTTTTATCCGCAGGCAATAACTCCTATTATTTTTTGCAAGGAATACAGTTTAATTGATAAGATCCACTATGTAAAGGGTTTGAGCTTTACAAGAAATTATTTGTGGGATACAATTATGAAAACAAACCTATTTACGGCAGTTCCGGAACAAAAAATTCCCGTTTATATCCTGCAAGGCAGCTCCGATTACGAAACGAGCTACAAAATTGCAAAAGAGTATTTTGACATTCTCCGGGCGCCTGTGAAAAAGTTTTATACTTTTGATAATTCAGCACATTCCCCGATATTTGAGGAACCTGAAAAGTTTGATATGATATTAAAAGAAATTCTTTCAGAACAACAAAAGGATGGAAAATAATATTGTCTAAATTTGCGAACATTTAAAATTATTATTCAATGAATCAGTTAAGCAATCACCCTCTTTACCGAAGACATAACCTCGACAGCGCAATGAGTTCCCTGTGGGAATTCTATAAGAGAAATTTCCTTCCATTGTTCATAATGTCTCTCGTCATGTCGCTGGTTATTCAATATGCCTCATCACTGGTTAATATGAAAGAGCTTGCTTCAATTACTGATCCGGCAGTATTCCTTGATAAAATCAAGGGATTTTTACTCCCCATATTAATTGTATCGCTGATTAACCTTCTTTTTACCACGATAATGCAATACTATGTCTTATTTAATCCTTTAGACAAAGAAAATACTGTTTTTGTATCAATAATAAAATCCCTTAAATATTTCATACCATATTTAATCATTATGGTTTTACTGGCATTTGCAGGAACAATAGCGATTGTTCTTGGAGTTTTTGTTCTTATCGTAGGTGCTTTCTTTGCAGCTATTTACGTTGTGACACTTTATCTTTTTATCTTACCGGTATTGATGGTCGAAGGCACAAATATAGGGTATACGATCAACAGAACTTTAAAGCTGGCACATAAGAACTTCTGGTCCAATCTGGGATGGGTATCGGTGTTTATTATCATCATGTTAGTTATTTCAGTAATCTTTTCCGCTATTATACTCCTTCCTTTTTCAGGAAATTTTATCAAAACAATTGTAAATCCGAATGATGCCACAGCAGTAGCTGATGTAACTACAAAACCATTGTTCATCTTCCTGTCAGCACTGGTGAGTGCACTTACATTTCCATTGATGCCAATATTTGCCTGTATATTATATTTCAACGGTAAGGCAGGGGAAGATCAGGTGCCAATTGTACTGGAGGCTGAACCTGAAAACAATAAGCTGAGAGTTGAAGACTTGTATGCCAAGCCATATTCAGATGATCATCCTGATAACCCGGAAAAAAAAGTATAATTTAAAATTTCCGAGTTTCAGATAATCAAAGGTCATTTTCCCCTTTCACATAACCGAAGTTAGCAAGGATTCCTCCATCAACGTACAATATATGCCCATTGACAAAATCGCTGGCTCTGGAAGCAAGGAATAGTGCGGCATTTGCCACATCTTCAGGTTCACCCCATCTGCCAGCCGGTGTACGGGTCATAACAAGATCATTAAATGGATTACCATTCTCACGTAACGGTGCAGTGAGTGAAGTTGCAATGTAACCCGGTCCTATCCCATTGATCTGTATATTATACCTGGCCCATTCACAGGTCATATTCTGTGTAAGAAGCTTTAATCCGCCCTTTGCCGAAGCATATGCCGAAATCGTGTTGCGTCCGTAAACACTCATCATTGAACACATGTTAATAATCTTCCCGCTCCGCTTTTCAATCATCTTTGGCACTACTCTTTTTGATACAATCAAAGGTGCAACAAGATCGACATCGATTACATTCCTAAAGTCTTCAATGTCCATATCAAGGATTGGAACTCTTTTTATTATACCCGCATTATTTACCAGTATATCAACAGGACCGATATCTTTTTCTATTAAAGAAATTCCTGCGTCCACATCCTTTTCATCGGAAACATCAAATTTCAGTGTGAAAACTTCCAGTCCTTCGCCTTTAAAGATCTCTTTGCAAGCCTCGAGTTTTTTATCATTGCGTCCATTAACACATACTTTCGCACCTGCTTTTCCCAATAATATACCTATTGCGAGTCCAATCCCTTGTGTACCACCTGTTACCAGCGCAACCTTGCCTGTCAGATCAAATAAGTTTTTCATGTTCTTTTATCATTTTTTTACCGCAAAGAGCACAAAGTTTTTAAACAAAGAACGCAAAGGAATTAATGATAAACTGGACCTTTGCAACCTTTGCAATTCTTAGCGTAATTTGCGGTTTTGGATTTCATTCTTTTAAAGGTCTATTTTAGTGTATCTGGTTGACGTACATCCATATCGCCATAATCAAGATTTTCCCCGGCCATGCCCCAGATAAATGAATAGTTAGATGTTCCTGCTGCGCTGTGTATACTCCATGAAGGTGAAATGACAGCCTGTTCATTTTTCATCCATATATGCCTTGTTTCATCGGGATCGCCCATGAAATGGCACACAGATTCTTTTTCAGCCAATTCAAAATAGAAGTATACTTCCATCCTCCTGCTATGGGTATGAACCGGCATGGTGTTCCAAACGCTCCCTTTCTTAAGTTCAGTCATTCCCATCTGCATCTGGCAGGTCTCAATAACTCCATTGACCAGAAGCTTGTTCAACTTCCTGTGATTCGACGACTCAGGTGATCCAAGGACGGCTATTTCAGCATCAGCGAGTGTTACCTTTCTTGACGGATAGATGTGATGAGCCGGAGCTGAATTTATATACAGTTTAGCCGGTTTATCAGGATCATCAGACGAAAAAAACACACCATGAGTCTCTTTACCAAGATACAGTGCCTCTTTGAATCCGATTTTGTAAATAGCGCCAGCGGCATCGATAATTGCATCTCCTCCTACATTTATGATGCCCATTTCCCTCCTGTCAAGGAAATTTCTGGTTTTGAGTTCATCGGTAGTATCGAGAAATAACCTCTTTTTAACTGGCATTGCTCCTCCTGCAATATATCTGTCGTACATCGAATAGACAAGATATATTTCATCAGGGATAAAGATATTTTCCAGAAGGAATTCTTTTCGAAACCTGGCTGTATCCCAATTTTTAACATCGTCAGGATGAGCCGCATATCTAAGTTCAGTTCTCATAATATTTTTTTAAAATAATTTGTTCATTTATTTAATGGAGTCAGGCATCAGGCCTATTTCTTCCCGAACAACGCTTCAAGTACTCCATAATTTATTTTACAGTTATCAATTCCGACATTTTCAGCCAGTTTCATAAAAGTTGCTGTTGCCTCTTCAACAGTCGGTTTTGGGCCTTTGCCAGCCCAGTAATCAATAATTTTCTGATAACCTGCCGGTTTTGAAATGGTCATTAAGCTACTTTCCGAACCGATCTTTTTAATTGTCCACCACGACCAGCCGATGTTATTTGTTTCGACCAGTATGACGGCATCTCTGAACCAATCATTTGTGTTTTCGCCTGATTCTCCCAACCAAAGTGGCACGTTGTACTTCTGTCTCATATCCAGAAACTTTTGAATAGTCTCAACAGTATTCGGATTCCAGTATTTATGAAAACTATACACCATATTATTATCCCAGGGAGGTGTCAGTCCCGTAAAATCATTTGCGAACTGGTTGCCTTCAATGAAAATAATATGCTTTTTGTCAACAAGCCTGATAGCTTCCGTAATTTCATAGAAGAGTTTTTTAAGAGATCCGTTGCCCTCTAGTTTATAATTAGTCTCATTTATCAGATCATATCCGCCGATCCACTCTTCATTCTTATACCGGTCAGCCAGCTTTTTCCATAATGCGATCGTCTTATTCTGATCTGCCTCGCTCTGCCATAGTCGTGGTTTAAGTGTATCGATGTCTGCTATAGGCCTGTCATTTCCCTGTCCTCCCGGAGCTGCATGCAGATCAAGGATAAGATATATTTTATCTTTCCTGCACCACGCCAGGAGGTTGTCGGTTAATTTAAACCCTGTCTCAATCCATGTATTTTGCCCGACAACCGGTTCTTTTTCTGCCGGAAGAGTAAAAAGATTAAAATGCATTGGAAGCCGTATTGAATTAAATCCCCATTTCCTAAGGGAATCAATATCCTTTTCTGTTATCATATTATTGAGAAAACGACTGTAAAATTCATCACAATTTTTCTGTCCGATTAATTCTCTGATCTTAGATTTAATTTCTGTCTGCGTACCTGCAACGTCGGATAGCTCAAACATATAAGGTTCCTGAAGCATCCAGCCACCGAGGCCAATACCTCTTAAAAGAACATTTTCACCCTTTCCATTTACAATTCGGTTCCCGTCAACTTTCAGGAAACCCTGGCTAAAAACAATGTTACCTGAAATGATAAAATAAAGGATGAAAGCAAAAGCAGTAATGTATTTTTTCATTTGTTATACTTGTTTGAAATTTGTAAATTTTATAACCTGTTTTTTCTCATTAGTGCTACCTGGATTTTTACTTTGTGATCCCCTTCCTTCGTCTCGGCAGGCTTTTGTGGCTAATTGTTTTTACCACTAAGGACCACAAAGGTTCCCACTAAGGTATTATTAATCCTCTCATACAAAATTTATTAACTTTTATCTTTTCCCTTCTATCTTTTGCGTTTCTATAGAATACCATTGTCAATCAGCCTGGTCATCTCAGTCCCTGCCATCAGGAATGCACCAACACCATAAACTTCCGTCATCTCCCTGGTAACCATTTTGGGATCGGCTCCTATAGGTTGGATAAATCCCACTTTCCCGTCGGGCCATACGGAAGTAACCATCGATTTCCAACCTTTTTTGATAGCTGGAAGATATACTTTTTTATCAAGATATCCATTATTCACACCCCACGCCATACCATAAACAAAAAATGAAGTGGCACTCATTTCAGGGTTCGGATAACTGTCAGGATCGAGAAGGCTTGCATGCCAGAATCCGTCAGGTGACTGTAATTTAAGAAGCTTTGAAGCCATTTCCTTAAAAATAGTTACAAAATAATCCTTGTGCTCATAATTTACAGGAAGTTCTTTTAAGATAATCGCCAACCCTGCAAATACCCATCCGTTACCACGACCCCAGAAAACTTTTGCTCCGTTAGCCTCTTTTTGAGTAAAATAATTTGAATCCCTGAAATAAAGATCTTCATCTTTATCATAAAGATAATCTGTTGTTGCCTTATATTCTTTGTACATAAAATCGAGATATTTTTTCCTGCCGGTCACACTGGCCATCTTTGCCCACACAGTAGGCCCCATGAACAGGGCATCGCACCACGACCATCGCTGAGTGGACCAGTAATCCTTCGTGTTCTCAAATTTAAGATCACCTGTTGCTGGATCTTTCAATATCTGAACAAGGTATTTTTTAATGGGTCTTATCATTTTCTTGCCCCCGTACCTGCGATATAGTTCAATATATGTCTGACCAATACAGTAATCATCCGCATGATACCGGCCCAAAGGTTCCTTCCTGACCGCAGGCGACCAGCGGCATTTCTCTGAAATCCCTTTCAGCCATTCATAATACGAATCATCACCTGCTATTCCTGCCCATTCAATCATACCTGCATAAAGTGCAGCATTAGTCCAGTCTGCAAGCTCATGTGTAAGAGGAGTTCTGATCTGCCAGTCGGCTACTGCTTTCAGAACCGTTTTAATATCTTTTATATTTATGTCCGAATTAAATGGCACTGCTAATTGTTCCTGAGAAAAAGCTGAATAAGAGCTAATTAATAAAGTGATTACCAAAAAACATTTACCTTTTTTCATAAAAAATAGTTTTCTGTTGGCTTTAAAGTATCCTATCAATTTATAATTTTATCATTCTGATTTTTTCCTGTTTTATTCTGTCAGGCGGCCGTTTTGCGTTTCACGTTCCGAATTGTCAATTCTCATTAAAATCAGAATTTGATTACTTGCAACGTCATTGCGAGCAAAGAGAAGCAATCTTTATACTTTTGACTTTATCTTCCATATTTCTTGATAAAGTGAATTCAATTGTATATTTTCGTGATCGTTAACGAAACATTATTATTCAAATTTAAAGATTTTTATATTTCTATTTAAAGATATGAAATCCTTTATTCATGAAAATTTTCTTCTAGGGAATAAAACAGCCGAAAATCTTTATCATCAGTATGCTGAGAATCAACCCATAATAGATTTTCACTGCCACCTTTCACCTGCAATAATAGCTGACGATAGAAGGTTTGAAAATCTTACAGAAGCATGGATCGAAGGTGATCATTATAAATGGCGTGCCATGCGCATGAATGGCATCGATGAAAAATATTGTACAGGGAACGCTTCAGATTCCGAAAAATTTAAAAAATGGGCAGAAACAGTTCCGGCAACAGCAGGAAATCCTCTCTATCATTGGACACATCTCGAACTTGCAAGATATTTCAAAATTACAAGCCTTCTATCACCATCAACCTCTAGCCGGATTTATAATGAAGCGTCCGAGCTTCTTAAGAGTAAAGAATTCAGTGCCAGATCTTTAATCCGGAATATGAAAGTTGAATTAATCTGCACAACTGATGACCCTTCAGATAACCTTGAAAATCATCAGAAACTGAAAGATACTTTCGATATAAGAGTTCTTCCGGCATTCCGGCCTGATAATATTATAAAAACAGAGGATGCCGGGAAATTCAGGGCATATATTCTTAAACTGGGACTTTCGGGCGGAATTGAAATCAGCAACTTTGATACTCTGCTTGAAGCATTGGAGAAAAGACACAAGTTCTTTCATGAGATGGGATGCAGATTATCTGATCATGGTCTTGACCGGTTTTATTTTGCCAGTTTTACTTTCGCAGAGATTGACAGGATTTTTAAAAACCTTCTTAAAGGTGAGCCCATTTCAGAAGATGAATCGGAGAAATACAAGACTGCTGTAATGCTTGAACTCTGCAGGCTGAATCACAAAAGAGGATGGACTCAGCAATTTCATATCGGTGCATTGAGAAATAACAATGCAAGGATGTTCAGACAAATGGGGCCCGATACAGGATGGGATTCAATCGGGTCAGCCCAGGATGCAACAAAAACATCAAAGTTCTTAAGTGAACTTGATAATAATGAGCAACTTGCTAAAACAATTCTGTACAATCTCAATCCTGCTGATAATGAGATGATGATAACTATGGCAGGAAATTTCAACGATGGCACCTCAGCAGCAAAGGTGCAGTATGGAGCCGCATGGTGGTTCCTCGATCAGAAAAACGGAATGGAAAAACATATTAAGGACCTGGCAGCTTTCGGTTTATTAAGAAGATTTATAGGAATGGTAACCGATTCACGAAGCTTTCTCTCCTACCCCCGCCACGAATATTTCAGGCGTATCCTGTGCAATTATTTAGGAGAAGAAGTTGAAAAAGGATTGATTCCTGATGATGAAGCATTACTGAAACCAATAGTTGAAGGAATTTCTTACAGGAATGCATTGGAATATTTTGGATTTAAACCCCTCTAACCAACAAAGCAAATCAGCTATGAACGATTTAAACTTACAAGGTAAAATTGCAGTAATTACAGGGGGAGCAGGAATTATTTGTTCAACAATGGCAAAAGCACTTGCCGCACAAGGAGTTAAAACAGTTATCCTGGATATTGATGAAGTCGCCGCAGGAGAAACAGCGATGAAGATTGAAAAGGAATTCAACACACCATCTATTGGAATTTCTGCAAGTGTGCTCGATAAGGCCTCATTAGAAAAAGCCAGGGAAATTATTCATGAAAAGCTCGGCAATATTGATATCCTTGTCAACGGAGCAGGAGGAAATTCACCATCTTCAACTACGAGGACAGAGAAAATGTCTGGTAATGTTGATGAAAACCCGGAAGATACATTTTTCGGACTTAAAATTGAAGGGTTTGAAAAGGTATTCGACCTGAACTTTAAAGGTACTTTGATCCCGTCGATGGTTTTCACTAAGGATATGATCATGAAGAAATCAGGGGTCATAATTAACATCTCTTCAATGAACTCCTACAGACCCCTCACAAAAATTCCTGCATATTCTGCCGCGAAAGCAGCCGTCAATAATTTCACACAATGGCTGGCGGTCCATTTTGCAAAAGCAGGAGTAAGAGTTAATGCAATCGCTCCTGGATTTCTTCTCACAAATCAGAACCGGTTCCTGCTCATTGATGAGAAAACCGGGGATCTTACACATAGAGGTAAGAAAGTTATTGATAATACTCCTATGGAACGTTTTTGCAGCCCTGAAGAACTGACCGGGTCACTCATTTATCTTGTTTCCGATCTTTCAAAATTTGTTACAGGCGTTATTATACCCGTTGACGGTGGGTTCAGCGCATATTCCGGAGTTTAGGTGGCGGGGCAGAGCGAAAGAGCAACAAGTAATCGGTGATCGGTGATTGGTAATCGGTAATCGCTGAAACCAGAAACCAGAAACAATAGCAGAGTAGATGAAATGAAGTAATAAAGAAATATTTTATCAATATGATCATGGCAAAGAATGTTATAGTGGCTCAATCGGGCGGACCTTCACCGGTTATAAATAGTTCGTTGCGTGGAATTATTGAAACATGCCGTATGTTCCCTGATAAATTCGGGACTATATATGGAGGATGGCATGGAATAGAGGGAGTTTTAAATGAAGAACTTCTCGATCTTTCGTGCCAGAACGAGGAAGAGATAGCTTTGTTAAGATACACTCCGGCTTCAGGAAGCATAGGAACCTGCCGGTATAAGCTCAAAGATAGCCAGCATAAGGATTTCCACAGGATAATAGAAGTCTTCAGAGCGCATAATATAGGTTACTTTTTCTATATAGGCGGAAATGATTCGCAGCATACTGCATTCAAAGTAAGTGAATTAGCAAAGGCCGAAGGATTTGAGCTGGTCACTGTCGGAGTTCCAAAAACAATTGACAATGACCTGGGCGATAACGAATTCAAACTAATTGACCATACTCCCGGGTACGGAAGTGTTGCAAGATACTGGTCACATATTATCCAGAATGCCAATGAAGAAAATTTGGGCTCCGCTCCTGCCGATCCGGTACTGGTTATACAGGCAATGGGAAGAAAAATTGGTTATATTCCTGCAGCTGCAAGACTTGCTGATCCCGAAAGGAATATGCCCCTTCAGATCTATATGGCTGAATCGAACCTGACCATTGATGAAATGGCTGATAATGTCAATGATCAGCTGAAAAAAGATGGAAGATGCATAGTTGTTGTCAGCGAAGGCCTTGATGTGGGTGCTCTCGGAGAGGTCAGGGATGCATTTGGTCATACATCATTCGGATCGAGTCAGAATTCCGTATTTCAGACTGTTGTCAATTTCCTTAACCATAAAGGACTTGAAGCCAGGGGTTCAGCCCGGGGACAGGTAATGGGTACAGATCAGAGGCATTCTTCCGCTTACGCTTCAATAGTTGACCTTGATGAGGCCTATAAGGTGGGACAAAAAGCAGTGGAGATAGCATTATATGAAGGGAACGGATGGATGGCAACAATACTGAGAGAGGATGGTTTTATTTATAATGTAAGGTACGATAAAGTGCCGCTTGAGAAAGTTACACTTTCAGAAAGAAAATTTCCTGAGAAATGGATTTCAAAAAATCGTTATGATGTTACAGATGAATTTATTGCCTATGCCAAGCCCCTGACAGGAGAAGACTGGCCGTCGGTGCCGCTGATTAACGGACGACAGAGGTTTTCACGGCTCAATATGAAATTTGCTGAAAAAAAACTGGCTGAATATGTTCCCGAAGCACTTACTAAGAAATAACTAAAATCTACTCAATACACTTCTGATTACAGATTACTGATTACCGATTACTGATTACCGATTACTTTCTTTACAATGGACCCACAGGAACAGTTACTGGCATTAAAACCTGAAAAGGAATTTTTCATTGGAATAGATTCCGACGGCTGTGCTTTTGATACTATGGAGATTAAACAGAAAGAGTGTTTTTGCCCTAACTTCATAAAATATTTCAAACTGCAGCCTGTTTCGAAGTATGCCCGTGAAACATGGGAATTTGTCAATCTCTATTCAGCTAACAGGGGATGCAATCGATTCCTGGCAGTAAGTGAGGCACTAAGGCTCCTGTCAACACGACCCGAAATAAAAGCCAGAAATTTCAGGGTTCCTTCGGCTTCAAAACTGATTGAATGGACAAGGAATGAAACAAAGCTTGGTAACGCAACCCTGAAAAAATATGAAGCAGAAATTAAAGATCCTTTCATTACACAGACACTTGAATGGTCGCTTAAGGTAAATGAAGATATTGAAAAAATGGTATACGGCATAACACCTTTCCCATTTGTCAGAGAATGTCTGGATATGATGAAATCTACGGCCGATATTATGGTTGTTTCACAGACGCCGTATGAAGCGTTGAAGCGCGAATGGGAAGAAAACGGGATTGACTGTTTTTTGAGATTGATAGCCGGACAGGAGTATGGAACCAAAAGTGAGCATCTTAAATATGCTGCAAAAGGAAAGTACCCCGATGATAAAATTCTTATGATAGGGGATGCAAACGGAGATTTGAAAGCAGCCAGATCTAACGGAGTCCTCTTCTTCCCGGTTAATCCAGGAAAAGAAGAACAATCGTGGGAAAAACTTTTTAACGAAGGGCTGGAGATGTTTTTTAAAGGAACTTTTAAGGGCGCTTATGAGGATGAACTTATCAGAGAATTTGAAACCTATCTGCCAGAACATCCAAACTGGAAGCCGGTGTGAGCCTCCTTCACTATCCCTCGCCAAGCTCGGGATTAGCTACAGAGGCTGAAAAGTGTGAGATGTTTCAGGGGTAAAATGAGTAAGAAAAGCCATGATATATTATAAATCAGGATCGGAAAATACAGTTCTTAGCTCAAAAGATCTTGAGTCGGGAATTATTTCTGCTTTAGAGAAACTTGGTGCCAGAAAAAAGGTTCTTGTAGTGCCTCCCGATTTCACCAGGTTTCATTCAAGAGCCGGTGAACTCACTTTTTATATTTACAGACATTTTAAGGAAAACCTCAGTGATATACTCCCTGCACTGGGAACCCACTCTCCTGTGACTGACGATCAGCTTGATGCCATGTATAGAGGTGTGCCAAAGTCATTGTTTCGGGTTCATAACTGGAGAAAGGATGTTGTTACAACAGGTACAGTGCCTGGAGAATTTATATCTGAAATAACTGACGGAGCATTGAATTACTCCTGGCCCGCTCAGCTTAATAAATTGGTTTTCAATGGAAAACATGATCTCATCTTGTCAGTAGGGCAGGTTGTCCCTCATGAAGTCATTGGCATGGCTAATTATAATAAGAACCTCTTTATTGGAACTGGTGGTCCTGAAGGAATTAATAAGAGTCATTTTATAGGAGCTGTTTATGGCATGGAACGCATTATGGGTCAGGCTGATAATCCTGTAAGGTCTCTCTTGAACTTTGCATCAGAAAATTTCATCACCCATCTTCCTGTCGTTTACGTACATACAGTTATTGGTCGTGATGAATCAGGGAAGCTTGTTGCGAGAGGTCTCTTTATAGGTGACGATGAAGAAGTTTTCAGACTTGCTGCGGATCTATCAGTAAAGGTTAATTTCAATGTATTAGACGAACCGTTAAAGAAAGTTGTTGTCTATCTCGATCCAGATGAATATAAAAGCACATGGCTTGGGAACAAAAGCATCTACAGGACAAGGATGGCAATGGCAGATAAGGGTGAACTGACAATACTGGCTCCCGGATTAAAAGAATTTGGTGAAGACAAAGAGATTGACCATCTGATAAGGAAATATGGTTATCGGGGAACGCCGGAAACATTAAAATCACTTTCTGAAAATGAGGAGCTTAACAATAATCTGAGTGCGGCTGCTCACCTTATTCACGGAAGTTCAGAAGGAAGATTCTCAATAACTTATTGTCCTGGTCACCTTACAAGGGAGGAGATAGAATCTGTAAACTTTAAATACCAGGATCTCACTGTTATGCTAAAGAAGTTCAATTTAAAGAAACTGAATGATGGTTATAACAAGACAGCAGACGGCGAGGAAATATATTTTATCTCAAATCCTGCTCTGGGATTATGGGCATCAAAACGACGAATGATTTAATAATTATTACTAAATTCATGAAATGATAAACTGGGGTATAATTGGATGTGGCAATGTCACAGAAATAAAAAGCGGTCCGGCATTTAATAAAGTAAATGATTCAAAACTGGTTGCCGTTATGCGGAGAGATTTGAACCTGGCCAGGGATTACGCGCAACGGCATAAAGTTCCAAAGGTTTATTCAAAGGCTTCGGACCTTATTAACGACAAGGATATCAATGCTGTATATATTGCAACTCCGCCGGGGAGCCATGCTGAATATGCACTTGAAGTAATAAAAGCCCGAAAACCGGTTTATATTGAAAAACCTATGGCTGTAAATTATTCAGAATGTCTTAAAATTAACAAAGCTGCTGAAAAATACAAGGTTCCGGTTTTTGTAGCCTACTACAGGAGAGCTCTTCCCGGTTTCCTATTGGTCAAAAATCTTATTGAAACCGGCAGCATCGGGAAAGTGCGGTTTTTCATAATTCAGCTCTTTAAGGCACCTACTGAAGATGAAAAAGCCGGGAAACCGTCATGGCGGGTCGATCCTGTTGTATCAGGAGGCGGACATTTCTTCGATCTTGCATCCCATCAGCTCGATTATCTTGATTTTCTTTTCGGGCCGATTAAAAAAGTCAAATCAATAGCAGCTAATCAGGCAGGCTTGTACAAAGCTGAGGATTTTGTATCGGCCGAGTTTTTATTTTCTAACAATGTTCTCGGAACAGGGTCGTGGTGCTTCAGCGTTTCAAGTGACAGCAGCAGAGATACTATTGAGATCATTGGTGACAAAGGTGCGATAAAATTTACCACCTTCAGTTTTGAACCTATCATTCTTACAAATGAAGAGGGACGCAAGGAATTCATAAATGAGAGACCGGAGCATGTTCAATACTATCTCATTGAAAAAATTGTACAGTCACTTAATGGCAAATGCGAATCTCCAAGTACAGGATTAACAGGAGCCAGAACAAGCAAGATCATGGATGACATAGTTGCAGAATATTATAAGAAAGGCTAGAAATAAACCTTAAGGAGGCCATTCCATGATAAAACTCTGTTCAATTCATTGTCTTGGCAGCTGATCTATAAATAGCAGACGATAGCTACTGAGTGAAAGGCGACGGGAAATATCCGGGAAATAAGGAAAAAGACGGAAGCGAAACAAAATATTATTAACACAATATTCTAATTATGAGTAAATTATCAGATATCGGATTGATAGGACTTGCCGTTATGGGAGAGAATCTTGTCCTTAATATGGAGAGTAAGGGCTTTACTGTCTCAGTATTCAACAGGTCAACTCAAAAAGTTGATAATTTCATCTCGGGAAAGCTGCCGGCAAGAAAATTACTGGAACTCATTCAATTGAAGAGCTTATCAGAACTCTTGAACGTCCGAGAAAAGTAATGTTAATGATTAAAGCAGGAGCTGCTGTAGATGAGATGATAAATACTATCATCCCCTATCTTGACCGTGGCGACATTATTATTGATGGAGGAAATACTCATTTCCCTGACACGAACAGAAGGACCGCTTTAGTGGAAAGCAAAGGACTGCTTTATATTGGTACCGGCGTTTCCGGTGGTGAAGAGGGAGCTTTGCTGGGGCCTTCTATAATGCCTGGTGGATCAAAAGCAGCGTGGCCCTTTGTAAAACCTATATTTCAGGCAATTGCAGCAAAGGTTGAAGATGGCACTCCATGTTGTGACTGGGTTGGAGAAAATGGTGCAGGTCATTTTGTGAAAATGGTACACAATGGCATCGAATATGGTGATATGCAACTTATTACAGAAGCTTATCAGATTATGAAAGATCTCCTTCACATGAGCGCAGACGAAATGCATCTTATCTTCAAAGAATGGAACGAAGGTGAACTCGACAGTTATCTTATTGAAATAACTCGTGATATACTGTCCTATAAAGATTCTGATGGCAAACCCCTTGTCGATAAAATTCTGGATACAGCAGGACAAAAAGGTACGGGAAAATGGACCGCAGTTACCTCTCTTGACCTGGGCATACCTCTTACATTAATCGGAGAAGCTGTTTTTTCAAGGTGTCTTTCAGCCATAAAGGATGAAAGAGTTGAGGCATCAAAAATACTGACTGGGCCAGCTGCGGAATTCACAGGAGACAAAGTTAAATTCATAAATGATCTGAAAGAGGCACTTTATGCCTCTAAAATTGTTTCATATGCACAGGGATATGCTCTGATGAAAGCTGCCGCAGAAGAATATAAGTGGGAACTGAACTATGGAGGTATCGCTCTTATGTGGCGCGGCGGGTGTATAATAAGGTCTGCTTTCCTCGGGAAAATTAAAGAAGCTTTCGCTGGTAATCCGTCTATGACTAACCTTCTTCTTGATCCTTTCTTTAAAGATAAAATTGAAAAGGCTCAGAGCGGATGGAGAAACGTTGTCTCTGCTGCTGCATTAAATAGCAACACGAATGTTGAGTAGGTTAAACAGAAAAAAA
>CAVVGP010000009.1:0-7709 GCA_963747625.1 uncultured Bacteroidales bacterium
TTAAATCTTTTATTATGACAAAAAAAGAATTAGTAAATGCAATCGCTGCTGATGCAGGTCTTTCTATTAAAGATGCAGGCAAAGCATTAAATGCATTCGTTGGAGCATTTGGAAAATCAATGAAAAAAGGTCAGAGGATTCAGCTTCCGGGCCTGGGTACTTTCAAAGTTGACAAAAGAAGTGCAAGAGTAGTTCGTAACCCACGTACAGGAGCCAAACTTAACGTTCCTGCTAAAAAAGTTGTAAAATTCAAAGCAGCTCCGGCACTTAACAAAGGTCTGTAATCTTGACTGATTGAGTATGTTTAGGGGTGTTTTTACACCCCTCTTTGATAACCTTCAGATAAAATATACATGATACTACTGTCTGAATGAATTATCTAACATGGAATCATGATAATCCGAATTAATAAACCCATTGAAAAAAATTATCTAAATTTAAGGTGATTATTGATATTAACTTTTTTAATCTGAGTCATTTAATATTCATACTATGACTGAAAAAATTAGAGAATTCCTTAATGACCCCGAAAAACTTGAAAAGCTATATCGGGAGGATAAAAAATCATTTATATCAGGTTTTGAGAAAATATCAGCTGAGATTGAGAATACTGAACTGGCAAAATTCTGGAAAGCCCGCCTGGAATTTGAGAGTAAACATGGCAAAAAGAAGACAGGCTCAGGTTCAGAGATTTTGATTACAATTGCTATATGTATTCTTGCCGGATTCCTGATTAAAATACCCGATCTGTTTAACTTAAATCTTTCAAAATTCTTTTTTTATGGGAAAGACGCTGTTATAATAATATTTCTGGCTCTTTCAATTTACGAGATCACCAATATCAGGGATTTCAGAAGAAGAGATATTGCTATTACCGTTTTGTTTTTTACAATATCGGTTATCTATATAAATCTGCTTCCAAATACCAGAAACAGTGCTTCAATAAATCTGGTATATATACATATGCCGCTGGTTATGTGGAGCCTTTATGGATTGATTTATATTCAATTTAACATCAGGGATTACGGAAAGCGGATTGAGTTTCTAAAGCATAACGGGGATATGGCAGTTATGGGCGCATTACTGGTTATAGCGGGCATTATGTTAATGGCTGTAACTGTAGGATTATTCCAGACAATCGGAATACATATTCAAAAATTCTATACAAATTATATTGCAATAGTAGGCGCTGTCTCAACTCCCGTTGTCACATCGTATGTACTAAAAAACTACAACACGGTGACTAATAAAATAGCACCGATAATTGCGGCTATTTTCAGCCCACTTGTACTTGTTACTTTAATTGTTTATCTGATTACGATGGTTGTCGCCGGGAAAGATCCTTACAACGACAGAAATTTCTTATTGATCTTTAATTTATTGCTTATCGGCGTAATGGCAATAATTGTCTTTTCCACTTCTGAGACATCACTTATTGAAAAACAAAAGTTCAATAAGATGGTTTTGTTTTTTCTTTCAATAGTTACTCTTATTATAAACCTGATTGCCTTATCGGCGATCTTTTACCGGTTGAACGAATTTGGACTGACTCCAAACAGGTTAGCTATTCTGGTTTCTAACATTTTGATCTTTATTAATTTAATACTGATCACAATTGATTTGTTTAAGATTAACTTTAAAAATTCGGAACTTGAAAAAGTGGAATTAACCATCTCAAAATATTTGCCGGTTTATGTAATCTGGACCTTGGTGGTATCCATTGTATTTCCGCTTATTTTTGGGATGAAATAAAATATGTTCACTGTCCGGGATCTTTGATCTGGCATTTGACTTATACCTGAATCAATTCTCCAGGTGATGATTAAATTTTAATAAAGAGCTCCTACTGAAGAAGCACAAGCAACTGTAAATCAATCATGAGTGTACCAATTATTGAGATTACTGATCTTCAAAAATTTACGGCAAAGCCAGGGGAATTGAACATATCAACCTGGAAATAGCTGAAGGAGATGTTTTTGGCTTTATCGGACCAAATGGAGCCGGGAAATCCACTACAATACGAATATTGATGAACCTGATCTTTCCTACCAGCGGAAGTGCCAGAATTATGGGAATGGATGTCATCAGAGAAACAAAAAAGATCAAAACCAGGGTAGGCTATATTCCTTCAGATGCTGGTGTATATTCTTCCATGGATGTAAATGAATTTCTGAGTTATTGTATGCGTTTTTACAAGCTAAAGAATGGAGAAAAGAGGATAAAAGAGCTTTCGGAATTATTTGAACTGGACCCGACCAGGAAAATCGCAGACCTTTCAATGGGTAACCGCAAAAAAGTATCGATTGTCCAGAGTCTTCTTCACAATCCCGGCCTTCTCATTCTGGATGAACCTACTACAGGACTCGATCCGCTTATGCAGTCAGTTTTTTTTGAACTTCTCCGTTCCGAGAATAAGAGAGGGATGACTATCTTTTTTTCATCTCACATACTTAGCGAGGTACAAATGCTTTGTAAAAAAGTGGCAATAATAAAGGATGGAAAAATAATTCAGCTTGAGGATATTGATAACCTGAGAAAAAAACAACTAAAGAAAATTCATATTGAGTTTGCTGATAATGGAGATAAAGATACTTTCAGTATACATGGTATTGAAAGTGTTTTTGCCGGACCAGAAAATATTTTGTCCTTCATGTACTCTGGTAATATTGATGAGCTTACAGGCATTCTTGCCGGAAAGAATGATCAATCTCATAATAGAAGAACCGTCGCTTGAAGAGATTTTCATGCACTATTATAAAAACTAAGATTAAGCCAAATGAACAGGAACCTGTTTTTAAAGGAGCTGAAAAGAAACGCATACAGCCTTATGATATGGACCATAATTATTACCTTACTGGTTGTTGTTACCATGTCAGTATATCGTACCTTTATTGATAACCAGTCAAAGATTGCGGGAATGCTGACAATAATCCCTAAAGGAGTACTGCAATTTAAAGGGATCTCAAATTTCGACGATCTGCTTTCTGTACTTGGGTTTTATTCTGTCAACAATATAATATACATGATGGTACTCGGGAGTATTTTTGCTATCGTGCTCTCGTCAAATATCCTTCTCAAAGAAGAGTACAACAAAACCGCTGAGTATCTTCTTGCACGCCCTCTTAAACGAAGTGAGGTATTCAGCAGTAAACTGGCTGTTATATTCCTTAATGTTTTTTTATTGAATTTTGTTACATCACTTGTCGGATTTATCTGTATGGAGATTGTCAGCAAAGGACCCTTCAGCATTAAGGGCATTTCTGATTCTCTCGCTTTATACCTTGTTATTGAATATCCTTTTCGCATCTATCGGTCTTTTTATGTCAACACTCGTTAAGAGGGCAAAGCCGATAACAACTTCAGCCATTGGACTGGTTTTGATCCTTTATTTTATCTTCACATTTTCAAAGATTACAGAAAGTGCTTCAAAAATTGGATATGTGAGCCCATTCAGGTTTGTCATTACTGATGCTGCTAATCCGGCATACAGGTTGGATTTCTGGCATCTGCTGTATTTTGTCGGAATATCACTTATGCTGACACTTCTCTCCTTCCGGCTATATCTCAGAAAAGATATTTATACCTGACGGATGAATAAGTTTAATTCGTGCTATAAAGTGATTTGAAATAACTTTTAATCAGCCATTTATGAAATTTATAAGTAAGCATGAATGCCTGTCCATGCTTAGGAAAACCCGCATTTTTCTTCCGGAAAAGTTTGATTACAGCCTTTTAATAATTCTTGTCACAATTCCGGTTGAATATTTGAACATGGATATTTCGACCATAACTCATAATTATTTATTAAATAATCCCAACTTCAGACCATCTTCAGAATCTAAGGTTACTTTTATTTTTTTAAACCAATAAATTATTAGAGATGAAAAAAGTATTCTTCCTTCTTGTACTGATGATGTCAGTTTTGGTTATCGGTGGCACAAACTACTAAAACTGCAGCAACAACTACAAAAACTACAAAAACAACTATTAAGGTGGCTGACCTTCAGAAAGCAATTAAAGACAATATTGCTAAAGATTATGCAGGCTTTACTATTAAAGGAGCAACCAGCATAACAGAAAATAAAGTTGTCACTTACAATGTAGTTATCGTTAAAGGCAAAGCAACTGAGACTCTTGTTTATGACAAGGATGGTGTATTCGTAAAGAAACTTCCTGCTGCAACACCTAATACTGCCAAGAAAAAATAACTCCTTTAAAGTGGATTAGAGAGTTCTCTTAACACTATATAAGGCAAAGTCCGTCCATGAGTCTTGGTACAAGCTTGGATGGACTTTTATTTTATTATTTTCTGATATAATAATAACTATTAAAATTTAAATAAACATGCTTGATTTTAACAGTCCAATGCATCTCATTTTAATAATACTGGTAATAGTATTATTATTTGGCGGGAAAAAGATACCGGAACTGATGAAAGGGATAGGTCAGGGAATGAAAGAGTTTAAAAAAGCTTCCAAACTTGATGACGAACCTGAAAAAAAGGAGCCCGAGGCTAAAAATACTGATACAAAGGACCCGGGAAAAAAATAAAACTGCTCCGTCATGGGAATTTTTTCCTTCAAAATGGTATGCAGGAACAAGTATATTATGTCTTAAACTTATCTTAGATTCCAACTTTTTCTATTTTTTTCTCCCATTCTTCAGAAAGTAACTCCTTGGTTTAAACAACTGACTAAACAATCCATTTTTCTTGCTGGCAAAATAAACATCGGGATTAAGGCTCGAATTGAGAATATATTCGCCTGCATTGCTTCCTTCATAACATTTTATTGAAAAATTCAGCAGGTTGTTTCCTTCTACAACCATTTGGATCACAGGATTCAAATCTGGTTTAAATCCATCCATGAAATCCTGTCCATGAACTAAGATCATTGAATTAAGAAAATCTGCAGTTGCCAGGGAATCAGTCTTCAGTCCGTCTGAATACCATATTGAATCTTTCTTAGTCAGACTAAAACTACTATCGGCAGGGTAGATGAAACGCACACTGGTAATTTCATTTTTGCCGGACTTTATGAAAGTCCTGTCTCTCCAGTCATCAAATTTAATATTGAATGAAAACTGCAAGCAAACCTTCCACCGCATACACTTCCTTCTATCGTGAAGCCTTACATAGGTTGTCATCTGCACGTTGTTTCCACTATAGCCTTTTAAAGGCTTTGTCAGGCTGCTTAAAATCGAGTTTCCCTATCATAAGATCTGCAAGGACCTTCTTCCTTTTGTTTAAAAATTTTATTCGTGTGGCAAGACTATCGGTAAGATTAAATTCTTCCCATCTCGACTCTATTGATAGATGCCAGGCTCTGAGGCTTGATATGAAGCACCTCGTCAAAAATATTCTCCACTGCCCCTTCTGTAGTCGCTGATACAATTTTGCCTTGCTGAACTGTCCATTTACCATTTCTTCTGTTAAATTCAACGGTATTTCCATTACTGATCCTGTTGTTTAAGAATAATCGTACTGACATCAGATGTATCAAAATTGACAATGCTGCTTTTAAATGTTGCCTTTTCCCTTGGTATTTTAATAAATACAGTCAGTATAAGAATAGCAATTAATCCTGAAAGCAGGTATAAGAGTCTTTTATTATCGAACCTTTTATTCATATCTTACCTCCATTCTTTTAAGACGTTTTCTGTGGTTAATCTGCATTCTTATTAATCCGTAAATAATTATAAGTAATAATTGGCGCAAGGAAATTAAACCATTTGAGAAAAGCTTTTGTGCTGTCTCCAAGGTGTTTAAGAGGGCGGGAAGTAATACCTTTGGTTCTCAGATCAATTAAACCGGTATCATCCGAAAGCCAGTCAATAGAGTTCACTAAAAGGCTTATATTATCAGACGGCAGTTGATTTCTTCCCTGTGAAGTTCCGACAGCAAAGTCACCATTTGAAACAAGAACAATCCTTGAGTTAATATTACCAGATAGTTTACCTTCCAGAATACCTGCCACTACCAGCGAAGAGAGCGGAAAATCACTTAACTGCCATTGTTTTTGAAGATCAAAATATAAAGGAGTTTTAAGGCTTCCCGACTTATCGGAGGAAAACGCTATTGGAGTAAATTTTATGGAACTGTCACCTGAAAAGGTTATCGGACTGGCAAACTCAAGACTTACTGCTTCCAGACCTTTGGTAATAGGATTATCGGCAAATTTATGAATTATCGGCAGGTATGGGAACTGTATTCTTGAGGATAGTGAAAAAGTACCTTGTGCCTGCTGTACAGTTACATATCCGCAACTAGCGTCAATAATGAAATTATCGCTTATTGTTATTCCTTTTTTCTTCAACCAGTCTTCCATTCCGATACTTACAGAAGTTCCCGAAACATTATTGAAGTTTCCGGCGACTCTGTTCATGGCGAGGAAAATATTTCCGCCTCTTGCAAGGTATTTGTCCAATATCGATAACTGTGCAGCGGATATGGTATCCCTGGGTCCGATTATTGCAATTGTCTTAAATTTTTCCGGAATATTTGAAGTGTCATTCAAAGTTAAATGTCTGAACATTATAAAGAACGCTTAATTCAGTATAAACCTGCATAAGATCAGCTATTGAAGGTTCGCCGTTTCCCTGAATAATAGCCAATAGATGGTTTATCTACTACCGAAAGCTTTTTAATTGCAGTCGACAATGAATACTCCATCGATGCTCCGGGTTGAAAAAAAGGTATTTTTTCCATATCTTTTCCCATTGAAACAATGGCCCCCATAAAAGCTTTTTGTTGTTTAACCTGATCCTTTTCCCTTACATTAATCATTAATGGCTGTATGCCATTTTGCATTGCTTCATTTCCGTTTCATGCATTCTCATTAGGATTTACAAACTTGTACACTACCATTCCTTTCGACCTGTCTCCATATTCTATAAGTATATCCTTAAGATCGCCCATCATATTTCCAATATTGGCAGGAAGATTTTTTGAAAAATAAGCAGTAATTGTAACCGGTTTATCAAGGTTTTTGAGGATATCCCTTGTTGCATTACTCAGATGTATATCTTTGCCTTCGGTAAGATCAAGCCTGAAATTGTAGTTTTCAGAGAGTATATTTACTATGATTACAATAATTGCTACCAGGATTATTGTAGTTGATATTTTTGCTGATTTCATAGTATTATCTTCAGATTTTTCAGATGGAACAATTTATTTAAATGCATTACGCTTTGAAAGTGAAACCTCTGTAAGGAAAAAGGCCTAAGGAAAATGATTGATCCGAAATAGATCAGGTCTTTTGAGTCGACCACTCCGCTGGGAAGACTTTCGAAATGGACATTGACGCTCAATGAATTGATCAGCTGTCCAAAAAGTCCTGTCATGTCACCTGCAAGGACCTCAAAAATGATATGAAAGAATAACCCAATAAATAAGGCTGAGAGGAAATGCCACTATCTGGTTACTGGTAATACTGCTTGCAAACAAGCCCTATGCTTATATAAGCGGCACTCATAATATTAATGCCGTATACCCGCAGATAACCCCTCCGGTATCTATATCGCCTAGCGCTCGAAATTGTAATTACATATGGCATGGTAAACAGAAGTGCAATGATTATCAAAATAAGTGTTGCAAGGTATTTGCCAATTATAACCTGTCTGTCGATCACGGCTTTTGTAAGAAGCATCTCAATTGTTCCTGTTTTCTTTTCTTCCGCTATTAAACGCATTGTTAAAGCGGGGATAAAGAA
>CAVVGP010000010.1:0-11660 GCA_963747625.1 uncultured Bacteroidales bacterium
GCCATGCTGGCAGTAATACTAGAGATGAAGGCTCTGGCCAAACCGGACAGAACTGCTGGTTGCCGTAGCCGGTGGAATAAGGGTCGACACAGTGGGCCGGCATCCTTGCGGCTGGCGCAGATGTGATAGTCGTTGGCCGGGCTATAACCAGGTCCAAGGACATCAGGGACACGGCGAGCAGTTCCTGGCAGGGCTCAAGCAGACGGAGATTGACCAGTACAGGATCATGACGGACTTCTAAACTAAACCGATGATCCTTTTCCTTTTCTTCATCTGAAGGATTGATTAGAGTGACCAGTTCGTTGATATCAGTTTCGTAGAATTTAGCATGCAGTCCGAAATTATTTATTTCGCCGCATACAAAACACATTTTTGAAATGTGCTGCTTTTTCAGGATTTTATGGTTCACGATTTGATTTATTTCCCCGTTAATCCACGAGCTTCCAGCATTGGATTGATGTCTGGCGCATGACCAATGAAATCGTAAAACATTTTGTTTAAGTCTTCGGTATTTCCACGTGAGAGGATCAGATCACGGAAGCGTTGTCCGTTTTCCCGTGTAATACCTCCATTTTGCTTAAACCAGTTATAAGCATCGTCATCCAGCATTTCTGACCATAAATATGCATAGTAACCTGCTGCATATCCATTTGCCCAGATGTGCAGGAAATAGCTTGAACGATATCTTGGAGGTACCTGCGGAATATCAAGACCGGTACGCTTCAATGCAACAGTTTCAAAATCGTCGGCTGATTTTACAGAGTCTCCTGCCGCAATAGTATGCCATTCCATATCGAGTTCGGAAGCTGCCAATATTTCTGTCAATGCGTATCCCTGGTCGAACCCCTGTGATTTCCTGATCTTATCTACCAGTTTTTGAGGCATCGGTTCCCCGTTTTTGTAATTTATTGCATAATGGCGGAATACTTTCGGCTCTAATGCCCAGTGTTCATTAAACTGCGAGGGCATTTCCACAAAATCACGGGCTACATTGGTGCCGGACAGGCTGGGGTAGATCTGATCTGCAAAGAAACCATGCAGGGCATGCCCGAATTCGTGGAACATGGTAGTCACATCATCAAAGCTGATCAGGGCAGGTTCACCAGGCGCCGGTTTAGTGAAGTTGCAAATATTGTAAATAACCGGTTTTGTACCCAGCAATTTTGACTGGTCAACCACATTGCTCATCCAGGCGCCACCCGATTTGTTGTCGCGTTTGAAATAGTCGCAATAAAATAAACCGAGTTCACTGCTATCCTTGTCATAGACAGTATAAACGCGCATGTCTTCCTGGTAAACCGGAATGTCTGTTCTGCGTTTGAATGTCAATCCATATAGCTGGTTTGCTGCATAAAAAACGCCATTTTCCAATACATTGTACAATTCAAAGTAGGGTTTTACCTCATTCTCATCCAGGTCGTAACGGGATTTACGGATTTTTTCAGCATAATAATTCCAGTCCCATGGTTCCAGTTGGATTCCGCCTTTTTCTTTATTGATTAATATCTGAATACTGGCAGCTTCTTTTCGTGCTTTGTCAGTTGCTGCCGGTACAAGTTTCTTCAGAAAGGACTGAACAGCTTCAGGTGTTTTGGCCATCTGATCCTGTAAGGTCCAGGCTGCATAATTGGGAAGTCCAAGGAGAGTTGCTTTTTCGACCCTGATTTCAGCCAATCGTATGATTGTTTCACGCGTATCGTTTTTGTCCCCTTTTTCAGCCCTGTTCCATGATGCTTCAAATAATTGCTGACGGGTGTTGCGGTTCTCTAGTGATTGCAGGGCAGGCTGCTGGGTTGTGTTTTGCAATGACAACATCCATTTGCCTTTAATTCCGGCAGCATCAGCTACCTGTGCAGCCGAATTTAAAGTTCCCTCTGAAAGACCTTTGAGAGCTTCCTTGTTATCAACTACCAATGCACCTGCTTTAGCAGCAGCCAGTAGCTGATTGGTAAATTTGGCACTCAGGCCGGCTTCTTCTTCATTCAGTTTTTTTAACTTATTTTTATCCTCTGCCGACAGGTTTGCACCTGCACGAATAAATTCGTCATGATAGTACTTGAGCAATCGTAATGATTCCTTATCCAGACTTTTATCATCTTTCTTCTGGTAGATTGTTTCGACTCTTTCGAAAAGCTTTTGGTTCAGATATATTGCGTCCTGCTGTGCAGCCAGTTTTGGGGCAACATCTTCATTCAGCTTTTGCAGAACGGAATCAGTATTGGCTCCCGAAAGCATGTTAAAAACCCCGTTGACCCGTCGCAGAAGTACACCACTTTTTTCCAGGGCTGAAAGGGTGTTCTCAAATGTTGGTGGCTCCGGATTGTTGGCAATCATTTCTATTTCAGCTAATTGTTTTTTGAAGCCTTCTTCAAATGCAGGTGCAAAATCACTGTCTTTGATTTTGGTAAAATCAGGTGCCTGAAAGGGTAGAGTACTTGCTTGCATAAATGGATTTGAAGCCAGATCTTGCGCGTTTTCCATTGATTTTTTTTGAGTAGAGTTAGAGTTGCATGCTGCCAAAAATATAAAGAGTATGCCAGTTGCTGTGATTGATAGCTTTTTCATCGTTTTCAATATTTTATATCTGATCAATAAAGGTTCAACCTGGAAGTGGTTTTCTGAAAAAAACAGAGGTGAAAGTACATTATTTTAATGAAAAGAGTGAAAAAGTCTGAAATAATTCCTGAATCTATCCATTTGAAACATAATGCAGGATATCTTTTTCGCTGTCAGGTTGCTAATGCCTGATTTTACTGAAACCCGTTCTGGAGAAAAGAATATATGAGGAGATAGATGGAAAAGAGAAGAGTGGGAGTAAGCACTGACTAACACTCACTCTCACTCTCACTCGTTTTTATGTACCCCAGGTTGTCTTCTTTTAGACGTTAATATCTGCTTTCAGCCTCAGATCCTTTGAAGAGGCACCGACGTGGATTGTCCGCGTACCTGCAGCTCGTTTCCACTGCTTCTCCGCTGTTGACCAGTACTCGAGAGAACGTGCCGGTACGTGAACAGTAATCAGCCTGGCTTCACCGGCTTTTAAAGATACACGATCGAAACCGGCAAGTGTGCTTATGGCAAACATGATACCTTCAGTGGCCTGCTTTGGTGCATCAATATATACCTGTGGCACTTCGTCGCTGTCGAACTTACCAGTGTTTTTCAGAGTAAAGCTTACATCGAGTCCGGCATCGGCAGTCTTAGTGGTCTTTATTCCCGAATACTCTATGGTGGAGTAAGTAAGCCCGTAACCGAACGGGAAAAGAACATCTTTTTTCTCTGATTCGTAATAACGATATCCGATATTCAGTCCTTCCGAGAACGTTGTTTTGCCTTCAACACCCTTTGCGGAACGTTCGGGATGGTTTGGATCGTTACCGATATTATCACTCAGTTTTTTTATCCAGGAGATCGGTAGTCTGCCGGCGGGGCTGGTTTTTCCCAGGAGCAGATTGGCTGTGGCCCATCCGCCCTCGTCACCCGGGAACCACATTTCCAGAACAGCCTTAACTTTCCCCAGCCATGGCATTGTAAAAGGATCCTGTGAGTTGATCACGACGATTGTGTTTGAATTCACATCGCTGATATCATTCAGGAGCTTTTCCTGGTCACCGGGCAAGCCATTGAATAGAGGTTTTCCACGGCTCCATATAAACACGACCGCTGTCTTTGAATTTTTGGCTGCTGTTATAGCTGCCTCATAGTTAGCTTTCTTGTCATTGGGTGTCACCCAGGCCAGTTGAACCTGTACCGGGCCACCGGATGCATCTGCAGAGGTTGTAATTTTTATCTGATGAGGTCCTGCTCCAAGTTTGAGCTCGCTGCGGAGGTTGCAGAGACCGTCCCTCGAAGGCAGTAAATCACCTGATCCGGCTTTAACATTTTCGCCATGCATGTTGCCGGTCATATTAGCTACACCATTGATCCGTTTTCCGTCAATCTTTAATGTACCGATAGTTCCAAGAATCTGAAGATTAACCTGGTAGGTTCCGTCAACAGGTATAGTCAGTGTTCCTGTCCATGTATATTTTCCACCAGATGGAAGAGCTGTATTATGTGATGTTGTAAAACTCAATTCATTATCAACGCTGGTATTGCCGTCCGCTTCATTGGTTCTGAGCAATCCCGGTTTGCCGTCATGAGTTAGCTGAGAAGCAGGTATTGTTTTTCCTGTCATATCGTTGGCAACTGCATAGGTTATCTTAGCCTCAGGTGCTAATTGCTGCAGGACCTGACAGGTACCAATTTCCTTACTGGCCAGGCCGACTGACATTTCTGCTCCGCCTTCTGTAGCTATTGTTTGTCCGGCTCCCGGACCAATCAGTGCAAGTGATGAAAGGTCATCAGCTTTGAGAGGCAGCGCCCCTCCTTCGTTTTTCAACAGAACAGCGGCATCAGTGGCTGTTTTACGTAAAGTAGGAACATTAGCCTGGTAGTTTACAGGATAAACAGTATGGCTTGGGGCTTTATTGAGCCATCCGAATTTGTCCATCATTTCCAGAATCCTTCCAACAGCCTTATCAATAGTTTCTATATTCACCAAACCTTCTTCGAGAGCTTTCTTCATCCCTATAGCCTCAGGATTTTGACTCATTGCTGCCATCATTGCGGCAATGTCTAAACCAGGTCCGGCTGCTCTCTCTTCAGGAGAACCTCCCAACATCATGGACATCAAAGGATTATCATCATCATCGCCTGGTTTTCCACCTGGTTTGACAAATGGATTGCCGTTGACAGCCTGTTTAGGAGCAGCGACAAGGTTAAAATATGAGCTCATGAATCCCGCCAGGCCTGACCCTGTTGAATCTTGTTTGTCAGATGCTCCCGGCATTTCGAGATCTTCGCCGCAGTTAATAAAATCGGTTCCATGGGTGGCACCCCAGTCTGATGTCATAAAACCTTTCCAGTGCATCTCATCCCTTAGTATATGCCTATTTTCTTCACAATTTCCGCAGATGTATGTCCCGTTGACTATATTGTATGCACACATCATCGATGCGGCTCCGGCGTCGGCTGTTGCAGCAAATGGAGCAAGGTAGAGCTCATGCAGAGTCTGATCGTCAACATAGACATTATCTCCAGCATCGTTGGAAATGTAATGTTTGACCTGTGCCATTACATTCTGGCTTTGTATGCCTTTTACCATGCCCACACCAATCTGGCCGCTAAGGTAAGGGTCTTCACCGTAAGTGTTGGATCCGCGCATATAATTAAGATCGCGCCAGAGGTTGACAAAAGGTTCCAGCACAACATCCTCCCCCAGCAGACGGGCATCCCTACCGATTGCTTCGCCGTGCTCTAGTGCATCACTACGGCTCCAGGTAGCGGCTAAACCTATGGTTCCCACCATACCAGTAGAAGGTGATTTCACAACAACCCCATGCGGCCCGTCAGTAAAGCGCACTGAGGGAATACCCAGGCGGGGAACTCCAGGCATATAACCTGCCTGACCCTGACTGGTCTCAGCCGGTTCCGGCTCTCCATGAATCATGGAGACTTTCTCTTGCAGTGTCATCTTACTGATGAGCTCATCTACCCGGGTATTTCCAGTCACGACAGGTACCAGATTTTTTGCCTCGGGAAAAAGCATCATCAGTATCAGCAGGCATGGTGCCACGACCCAATACTTAATAAATTTTTTCATGATTTTTCCATATTTAATTAAAAACTCTTCCGGAAATTCCAAACCGTCAGCCACTGATTCTATTTCAGGATAAAACGAAAATCAATACTCAAGGAATGACAGTCAGGTTTTTATAAAAATTATCAATTAGTACCCAACTGCCCGATAATAATCCTCCAAAAAGAAAAGGCAAGTAAACAATTTATGAAAAAAATTACAATAAGATTTTATAATCAAATGTAATACATCAATATTTAGTTATGAAGCAAAATCGACCAAAACGGAAGTAAAGACGACAGACAATAATGCTTTAAATACAGGGCGGTCAATAGGAAATGTATTATTTACTCCTGCTTCTTACAGTTAAAACCTGCTTTTTCCATGATGAAGGTGAAACATACACTTCATAACCACGTGATTTTGCTCCGTCTGAAACCAGATAATTCAGTAATGGAGAATAACTGCCGCGTGTAAGGACTGCTTCTGAATTGAATAAATCCACATTGGGTATCTGCTCATCCAGGGCCAGCAATATGTAATGATCATAGCCGAAAGGTGGCGTAACTCGGAATAACTGGCGCCTGCCAAGAAAGATAGTGTCAGGCAATTCATCTCCCATAGGATAGTGGTTTTCAACATTCGAGAGAGGAAACATCAGGGTACTTTTACCCCTGCTGTCAATTGACGAGACATAAATAAATCGCCGGGCACCGTCCCAGTTTTTTGCATTGACTGTGTCCTTTACGAGGATAAGCCCATAGATTTCATTTCCCATAATACTGCCAGATGACACAATTTTACCTGTGGCAGCGTTTCTCAATGCAAGGTAATAGGGAAATGAACCATCATCCGGAGGGGAAGCCAGTGTCAGCCATGCTTTTATTTTTGCAACACGATTGGCGTAATCCATCAGCGTATCAGCAGCTTCTTTCAATGCGTCAGGGTTCTCGCTTGACTTAACAAAATTTGTCCTGACTGGGAGCACTGTCAGGCTATTAACGGTGGAGGGTGTAGTAGAAATAAAAGCATATTCGACAGCACCATTGTTGAACCTGCCGCTTAGCACATAATCAGCTTCCGCTGAATTCTGAGTCACGGAAATGAATGAATTATTTTTATACAGTTTATTAAGCAAGATACTAAGACTTTGAAAAGCAGGAATTGATAGAAACACCTTGCCTCCTGAATGCAGATTCTGTTGAACAAAAGATGCCGATAATATTTTTCCTATGGCTGTTGATTCTCCCGGTACTTTTATGTAACATCCAGCCTTTGCCGTTATAAAAAACTGTATGAATACTATCTTCAATAGCAGGGTCAGCTATAAGTTTTAACCTGTTATTGGATTTAAAATTGTTGTAAAATGATTGTGCTGAGGCGCTTAATGCGTTATAGCTATCTTCCGATGTAGGGATATAAACTTTGAGTGCATTTTGAGCTTCCAGTGCCCATTCAGTAACCTGAAACATATCTCCGGCCTTTATCTTGCTGAAATCTCCTTTGATCAACTTTGCCAGCGAACTGTTAGCTCCGTTTACCCGGAGAACCTGTATCAGAAGGGTATCCTTGTCATATATTTTCGTCAGTTTACAGTTCTCCCTGATACCTGAAATGTAACCGCCCTGGAGAGTTATACTGTCTCTATCTTCGTTATCGACGACTGCAACTGTAAATGTATTTGGGACTGATTCACGTGGCAAACCGATAAGAGTGGAATTCTTCCTGCGATCATTTCCTTCAAAAACAGGTTCCTGCAATTTGCCGTTATACTTTATAATAGCACGGGTACTTTCGATTATTTTGATAGAAGGTGCATTTGCGGGTAACGTCATTAATGCCTTAATCAATGCAAAGGTGAAAGCTCCATGGGGATTTCCCTGATCATCCTCCTGCTCTTTGGCAGTTTCTTCATCCTGAGCCGCAGAAATAATCAAAATGTTTTCAGACATCAGATCATGAGGGATTACGGGGTCATTAACAAGGGCATTGGGAACGGGAGCCAAATACCTTGATTTCGATTCATGTTCTGCCAACCCCCTGCTTATCGAACCACTATGGCAACTATCGAAGATGGCGGTCAGTATTACCCCTTTTTCTGAAAGCTGATAAAACAGCTCATTAATTTCTTTGTCCCGGATATCTGCCGCCCCGAGGTAAGCATCCGCAGGAACAATCGTTTCATCTTTCTGATCAGCTTCACTGCTGCCAGTATTCCTGATCTGTGAACCATGTCCTGCGTAATAAATAACCACTATATCACCCTTTTGTGAAGTTTCTGCCAGACGTTTTATAGCGTTAATAATACCTTCCCTAGTTGCTTTTTCATTGGTAAGAAGGTTAATATGATCTTCGTCAAATCCGTATTTTGTCTCAAGCAATGATTTGATTGACATTGCATCATTTACGCAGCCATCAAGATTAATCCATGAAGTCCTTCCCGAGTTGACTTCAGTGACATTCCCCGGCAGGTATATATCAATTCCAACAATTAAAGCCCTCTTAATTCCCTCTGCAAATAATGAGCAGGGAAGTAATATAAATACTAGGATGAATGAACAGGAAACAAGTTTACTTGGGTTTTTCATGAATGTCGATGGATAATCTGTATGAATTAACTCAATTCAAACTTTGATTAAATTATTCACCTTTATGAGCCGGCACTAATTAGCAGTCGTTTTACTGGTTTTTCCGGCATTAGAAATGTTGGTTCCTACCTCTTTGAGAATTTCTGTCGAATTGTCAAACAACATTTTCTGCACAAAATTCTGTCGCGAAGATTCATTGACTTTCACTACAATGTTATACATTCCCTGCCCGTAAGAAGGTTTTATCTGACGTTTCGAATCATAATAATAGCCGAACGACCGGGGAACAAGGAATGACTGTCCAAGGACGGTCGTATTCTTAACGCTGGCATAAAACTTATCATAGGCAGGATCTGTTTTGTCCAAAGGTATATTACGAAGAGTAAGGTAGAATTTCCCGACAGGCACATCATTAAAGATGACTCCTTCGCGGGTCACATAGGAAGAAGTGATAGTTATCTCGAAGTCCATGTTTACAGTCGGGTATTTGGGTGCCATAAACCAAGACAATGGCTGATACCATTTTTTTGCCAGGATCTTTGCTTTGGCATAATTAACTCTCAGTTCGTCGAGTTTAAGTCTAAACATGGAATTGTTAATGATTTCATATGCATTATTTTCATCAACCTTGAATTTTGCATATACAGCAGTATCCGGTTTTCCGAGTTTATCTTTAACACGTCTCAGAAATGAAAACCCTGAGAATTGCATGCCTGTAGGATCTAAAGCGCTGCTTTCGGAGATCTGATTATAAAAATAACATTGCCCTAACGAATTATGATAGCTGGCTGAGTATTTATTTTTTTCATTATCCACGAGCGAAATGACCCCGTTTACTGCTACAGATGCTACTTTACCTATAATATCCATCATGCCTCTGCTTTTAGAATCTGAGGCGAGTTCAGGTGTATTCTGAGGCTGCAGGGTTGCATATTTTATAAGGTTTGCATCTTCTTTTACCTTAATTACCACCGATTCGCCTTTAATTTTAGAAGAATACTTGTTGGCAGCGCAACCGGCAAGCAGAATTACAGATCCGGCAAGAAAAACGGTTAAATGGAATCCTTTAATGCTAAAGAAATGAGTGAATTTTTTCATCCTTCAGATATTTTCTGATCAAACAATAATATTTTAAGACTTGCTTCCCGATGCATTTATACCGTTTGGCATTCTATTTCTTAAAGTAAAAATCACCTGTTAATTGTGACCATTCCTGGGGGCTTTGTGATCCATTGCTGCGTTTTTGAACCTGAACACGTGTCTTTTTAAATACACTTTCTATCGGTTGTGGAATAGTCATTTGTTTAACTAATTCCTCAGTAAAAAGTCCATTTTTCCCGCTTCCGTCCGATGCAGTGGAACCTTCTGAGGTTGCAAATGATATTATTGTTCCGCTTGCAGGATTTATTGCTCTGAATCCGCCTTCACTGCCTCTTGCCCAGCTTCGGAAAGGGTTACTCCGGCAAGCGTCTAATATTACAATATTTATATTATTGGGATATTTTTCAAATTCCTCCACGACATAATTAACCGGAATTGCCTCAAATTTACAATCACTTTTATCATTCAATTTTGCATCGGTAGGTATCAGGTAATTTATGCCGTCAACCTGTACTCCGTGACCTGCATAATAAAACAATGCAACATTACAGGCAGGCAGCTGTTTACTAAAATCTCTGACAGCTTGTTCCATTGATTGTTTATTTGCATCAATTCGTTTTATTACTTCAAATCCCAGATTTTGCAAAGTCGCTGACATTAAATTAGCATCATTTGCCGGGTTTTTAAGAGTCATGCCAACACTGTAATTTGAATTACCGATAACGAGGGCTAGTCTTTTTTCATTGGTAGTGGCAGGAGGAGTATCATTTGCCACAACAGCATTATCTGCCACTTCCGATTGCCTGTTCACATTAAAAGAGAGGGTACCTGTATTATTCTTGATATCAGTAGCTTTTATAGTAATGGTATTTTCTCCTACGGCAAGCTTTACATCTTGTTGAAAATACCATTACTATAAAAGCTACTGATATCAAGAATGCACTTTTATTTTAATGTGAACAGGCAATCAGGAAGTGGCAGATAATGCTGTTGTGGCAAATGATACTCCTCCTGCCACTCCCAATAAAAGCTAGCCCTCGTTATCGGTAATTCAAATTACAGTGTTGGCATGACTCTTAAAAACCCGGCAAATGATGCTAATTTAATGTCAGCGACTTTGCAAAATCTGGGATTTGAAGTAATAAAACAAATTGATGCAAATAAACAATGGATGGAACAAGCTGTCAGAGATTTTAGTAAACAGCTGCCTGTAATGTTGCATTGTTTTATTATAAAGTCACGGAGTACAGGTTGACGGCATAAATTACCTGATACCTAGCAATGCAAAATTGAATGATAAAAGTGATTGTAAATTTGAGGCAAGTCCGTAGGAGGAATTTGAAAAATATCCCAATAATATAAATATTGTAATATTGTTATTTTGCGTCGGGGACCCCGGATTGCGGTGCACGTAGCGCAGTTTCTCGTCACGTTTTTCGCCGTTGTGCACGAGAAAGTCGTAGTAGCGAGCATGCCAGAAAGGCCGCTCCGCACGCTTCATCGTTACTGAGAGCTTGAGCGCGTGAACCACGCCAGAAACCACGCTTTTGACCGGTTCGCCGATGAGAAGATGAACGTGCTCCGGCATAACGACATAACCCGCCACCACGAAGCGGTAACGCTCCGCACCCGCTCCAGCGCATCCTCGAAAAAATCGCGCGCATCCGCCGCGCTCAGATACTGGAATCGGTGATAGCAACTGAACGTGAGAAAGTGAAAGTTCCCCGTGCGTTCGTATCGGATGAGTCCGCGCGGCATCGATGGAAACCTTACAACGAATCACTACAGATGTCGAGAAAGAGCTGTCCAGCCAATCTGAATTGGGACATCTGGCTCGGCCCGGCGCCCATACCGGCCGTACCACGGGCGTATCATCCGGCGACCTGGCGGTGCTGGTGGGACTTTGGCTGCGGCATGATGGGCGATCGTGGCGCCCACACGCTGGACGTGGTGAATTGGTCGTTAAAGCTCGGGCCGCCCGCCACCGTCGAAGCCACTTCCTGCGGCATGGACGCGGAAGTCCACCCGCTCTCGGCAATCGTCACTTTCCGCTTTCCGGCGCGCGAAGGTCTGCCGCCGGTAAAGCTCACCTGGTACGAGGGCACCCGGCCGCCGCGACCCGAAGACATGGACGCGGATGTGGCATGGCCGGCCGAGGGCGGCACGTTGTTCAAAGGCAGCAAAGGAATGCTCATCTGCGGCGTCTATGGCAACTCCCCGAAGCTGCTGCCGCTCAGCCGGCACCTGGAATACAAGCCCCGCCAAAACGCTGCCGCGGTGGCGGATCACTGCCACGAACTGGATTGGGTGCGCGCCATCAGGAGCGGCCAACAGGCGGGCGCCAGTTTCGC
>CAVVGP010000011.1:0-3956 GCA_963747625.1 uncultured Bacteroidales bacterium
TTTCAATATCCCTTTTGAAGGAAGTATTCTTCTGATGTTTTTCTCCAGTTCGATCTTTCTGATTGCAGTACTTGGGCTGGCACTTTTTATTTCGACTTTTTCAGCCACACAGCAACAATATATGTTTGTTGCATTTTTTTGCATGATCATTTTCATCCTGATGAGCGGGATCTTCACTCCCTATGAAAGCATGCCAATGTGGGCCCAGGACTTCGATCTGATTAACCCTGTTGCTTACCTTATGAGAATAAACAGGATGGTTATGCTCAAAGGATCATCAATACACGATATCAGCAGGGAGTTATATTCGCTTATTATAATTGCGGTTGCATTTACATCCTGGCAGTAAGACGGTACAGGAAAACGGCATAAGGAGAAAACTGAAATATCCTTAATTTTTTCGATAAAAATTTTTCGGGATTAATTGAAATGACTGTAGCTTCAACCGGCCAGTGGTCTGAAATAGATATCCCGTTTTCCTGTCTGATCAATGTTTTATAATCGAGTACTCTCATCCGTTTCGGACGAAAATATAGTCAATTCGTGCGGGTTTTGCTTTGTCAGTAAGACCCGTTAAATGTAGAAACAGGACCTGAGGGTCTTTTCTCGCTTATTGCATAAGAATCTTTTAGCAGAGGCACACTTTCATCGGGCCCAGTCAAAATTGAATATCCGGTGCTGGTTGGTGCCATATTAAAATCGCCGGAAATTATAAAAGGAAATTCATCTGCTAATATTGTTAGCTTCTTTAAGAAGTATTTTTGAACTCATAAGCCGGGCCGAATCGGAATGTTCGTGCAAAATGAGTATTGAAAAAGAAAAAATGTTTATGGCTCATCTTTTCCACCAGTTCCATCCATGTCACAATCCTCGGAAGCGATGAATCCATCACTTTGAACCGGCAATCTCAGGAGAATCGGATAACCAGAAAGTGATGTGCCTTATCAGATTGAACCTGTCTTTCCTGAAAAACACAGGATTCATCTCCCCTTCCCTTGCACCATCTGCCTTCCAGCTCCAACAGAAGAATAATCCATAAGAACTGAACCAAGCACCTGATACTGATTCCACAGTACTTCCTGCAAACCAAGAATATCAGGTTTTTCATTCAATATAAAATCACAAACCTGTGAAGCTCTTTTTGGCCATGAATAGACACTATCCTCAGGATTATCATATCTTACATTAAATGTCATTACTTTAATATTATTTCCGGCTGGTTTATGCGAACAAGCATAAGCAACAATTAAAGAATATGATAATTAATATAAGACAATAGGATTTTCATTTCCCGGGATTTTTATCAAAGATAATAATAGGAATTTTAATAAACGATAAATGTTTTCACCAGGTTGTCTACTTATGTACCGAAAAGTTATGTACCAATTATTTATATATTTGTAAAAATGTTTAACCAGGGTGGATAGCTCGTATTGTTTTATGAACTTGTTTAACACTGAACTGTTAGCTTACTTATTATAATTTTTCAATTAATGCCTGATGTAATTAAGCTTTTACCCGATTCCGTAGCCAACCAGATTGCTGCAGGAGAAGTAATCCAAAGGCCTGCTTCTGTCGTTAAGGAATTATTGAAAACTCTGTTGATGCGGGAGGAAAAAACATCAGGGTAATAATAAAAGACTCAGGTAAAACATTAATTCAGGTTGTTGACGACGGGTCAGGAATGTCAGAGACTGATGCCAGGTTATCTTTTGAAAGGCATGCTACGTCAAAAATTGCAACAGCTCAGGATCTTTTCTCAATCACAACAAAAGGATTCAGGGGAGAGGCGCTGGCATCAATAGCAGCTGTTGCGATGGTTGAACTTAAAACACGCCGCGAAGGGGATGATACCGGAATCCTGATAGTTGTAAGGGTTCAAAGGTTGAAACGCAGGAGCCATGCAGCTGCCTGAAGGATCTAGTTTTTCAGTTAAAAATCTTTTTTTCAATATCCCGGCCCGGGAAAATTCCTGAAATCTGATAACACTGAAATCAGACATATTGTCAATGAATTTCAGAAAATAGTTTTAGCCCACCCAGATATAAGATTCTCTCTTCATCATAACGATACTGAAATATATAACCTTGCCGCAAGTAATTTAAGGCAAAGGATAATCGGTGTTTTCGGGAAACAAATAAACCAGGACCTGATTACACTGGAAACTGAAACAAGTCTTATAACTTTAAAAGGATTTATCGGGAAACCGGAAAATGCAAGAAGAACATATGGAGAACAATTCTTCTTCGTGAATGACCGTTTCATGAAGCATCCTTACTTTCATAAAGCAGTTGTTGAAGCATATCAGAATATACTTCCTGTGGAAGCAATCCCTTCCTATTTCATTTACATGAAAGCTGATCCGGCCTCAATCGACATAAATATTCATCCAACAAAAACTGAAAATAAAATTCGAGGATGAAAGATCAATCTGGCAGATACTTATGGCATCGGTAAGGGAAGCTCTTGGCAGGTTCAATATTGTTCCTTCTATTGATTTTGAGAATGAAGTTCTTGTAGATATACCGGTTGTGAGGTCATTTCACGATATACCCGGGCAACCAGAGATAGAAATCAATACGCAATTTAATCCTTTTGAAACAGAAGAAAGAACTCAGGGAAGGTCAGGTTTCGTTGAACGATTTGAGAAAGAGAATATAACAAACTGGGAAAAACTTTATACTGCTTTGGAAAAAGAAAATGATGATCCTGAAAAGTTCGATAAAATAAGGGAATCAAAAAGAAAATTCTTCCAGGTAAAAAATAAATATTTAGTCTGCCCCGTTAAATCGGGTCTTATGATTATCGACCAGAAAAGAGCCCATGAAAGGGTTCTTTACGAAAGATATCTCGAATGTCTGAGTAATAATCGTGCTGTCAGCCAGATCGATATGTTCCCTGTTACCGCAGAGTTAAACCCGGCAGATTATTTTATTCTGAAAGAGATTGAAGCAGATCTGAAATTACTCGGATACAATATCCGTCCATCAGGCAAAAATAAAATAACCATCAGCGGCAGGCCCTCAGAGAGTAATTCTTCCGATCCTCTTGAGATGCTCGAAATATTGATTCAGGATTATAAAAATAGTGAGGCAGGACCATCTGCCGGTGGAAAAGAAAAAATTGCAGCAGGAATGGCTTGCGCATCTGCCATTCAATATGGGAAAGTGTTGGCCAATCCGAAATGGAAGATCTTTTTGACACCCTTTTTGCGTGCCAGTCACCAAATTATTCACCCAAAGGGAAACCAATAATTAGTATCCTTACTCTTGATGAAATTGATAAAAGATTTAAATAGTCAAAAGTGACAAATTGTCGGTTTGAAATATTGAAATAGCTTTGGCCCGACAATTGAAGATAAATAAAACATAAAAAAAATTGATAGATGAAAGGATTCGGCAGAGGCATTCTGGGGCTACCACCGGTAGTGAAAAATATTATAATGATCAATGTATTAATGCTTTTAGCTTATTATGCAGCCGGAAGTGTATTTGGTATTGATCTCAACAGTTTACTTGGTTTGTATTTCCCGAAATCGGAACATTTCAAACCATTCCAGCTGCTTACACATATGTTTATGCACGGCGGATTCTGGCATATATTCTTTAATATGTATGCTCTTTTCATTTTCGGACAAATACTTGAAAATGTATGGGGCCCAAAAAGATTTTTCATCTATCTATATGATTTGCGGACTTGGAGCAGCATTCACATATGAGACAGTAATTTTATTCCAGTATAATCACCTTGTACACATTCTGAATCCAGAAAGCCTAAATGAGGTAATCAGTGAAGGATCGACCTATTTTCACCAGGGCAAACTATTCATAGACCCGGATATGCAAAAACTCCAGATATTGCTGAATACCCCGGTTTTAGGAGCTTCCGGAGCAATATTTGGCGTTCTTCTTGCTTTTCGGGTAGCAATACGTAGAACTGAACCAAAGACGAGAATA
>CAVVGP010000012.1:0-5213 GCA_963747625.1 uncultured Bacteroidales bacterium
TTATCAGGGTCCGTCTCTTATCACCATATTTTTCCTTCACTTCAAGAAGTTCATCTTTTATGATTTTCATTTGAAGATCAACATTTGCAAGAACACTTTTCAGGTATTCAATCAGTTCCATGATTTCCTTATATTCTGCTCTTAATTTCTCCTGTTCCAGACCGGTAAGCTGGCGAAGACGCATTTCTACTATTGCTCTTGACTGTATATCTGAGAGACCGAACCGCTCCATAAGTCTTTCCCTGGCCATATCGGCAGTCTGTGATGCCTCTGATTATCGATATAACCTCATCGATATTATCGCTTGCAATGATCAGTCCCTCAAGAATATGTGCCCTTTTTTCAGCCTGATCGAGATCAAATTTTGTTCTTCTTATTACTACTTCATGACGGTGTTTAACAAAATAATGTATCAGCTCTTTGGTATTCAGTGTTCTTGGACGTCCTTTTACAAGAGCTATATTATTGACGCTGAAAGATGTCTGAAGAGAAGAAAATTTATAGAGATTATTCAAGAACAACATTTGCGCTTGCATCTTTTTTCAGAATAATTACAATTCGCATCCCGTTGCGATCCGATTCATCATTAATATATGATATCCCTTCAAGTTTTTTCTCATTTATCAAGATCAGCAATCTTCCGGATCATTTCGGCCTTATTGACCATATAAGGAATCTCAGTGACAATAATGCATTCCCTTCCTGAATGTGTTAATTCAATTTCTGTCTTTGCCCTGTACAACAATACTGCCTCTTCCTGTCTCCAAAGCATCCCTTATTCCCTGTTCTCCATAAATTATCCCGCCTGTCGGGAAATCCGGACCTTTAATATAGTGCAGAAGTTCTTCGGTTGTGATATCATTATTGTCAATATAAGCAATTGTAGCATCAATGACTTCCGAAAGATTATGAGGCGGCATATTGGTTGCCATTCCAACTGCTATTCCTGAAGCTCCATTCACAAGCAGATTGGGAATTCTTGTCGGAAGAACGGTTGGTTCGGTTAAGTGAATCATCAAAATTAGGCTGAAAATCAACTGTATCCTTTTCAATATCGGCAAGTGTTTCTTCAGCAATTTTTTTAAGCCTTGCCTCAGTGTATCGCATGGCTGCAGGACTATCGCCGTCAACTGATCCAAAATTACCCTGTCCGTCCACCAAAGGATATCGTAATGACCATTCCTGTGCCATTCTCACCATTGCTTCATAAACAGAAGAATCTCCATGCGGATGAAATTTTCCCAACACCTCTCCCACTATTCTTGCTGATTTCTTGTAAGGCTTGTTTGAAAGACTCCTAACTCTGACATTCCGAATAGTACCCTACGATGGACCGGTTTAAGGCCATCTCTCACATCAGGTAATGCCCTCGATACAATAACCGACATCGAATAGTCGATATATGCAGACTTCATCTCCTCCTCAATATTAACCTTTACAATTCTCTCTCTCTCTGACATAACAGATTATTAATTAAATATTTACAAAAAAACCTCAAAGGTGTGGTTTAGATTTACGAAAGTAATTAAAATTTGGTTATTTATAAGCTTATATTACTGTGAATTTTTAACATTCATTGTTCATAAATGGGCACGAAAATTGCCATATATATAATATGCATAATTTAACTTTGAAATAGTAGTTATGAGTACTTTTGTCAAATATAATATGACAGAATGTCGTTTTGATTTTAGTAATTTTGTAATTTGATATAATATAAAATATGGATTCACAATTTTCACAAAGGGTAAAAGATATTCTGGGTTATTCCAAGGAAGAGGCTATAAGGTTGGGAAACAGTCATATAAGTCCTGAACATCTATTCCTGGGAATACTCAGAGATGGAGAGAGCGTGGCTGTAGAAATTCTGATGAACCAGGGTATTGATCTTCTGGTTCTTAAAGGATCTCTTGAGAAAAGTATAAAGGTTGAAAGCCCTGTTCCTGTTGCCGACCATGAGGTCATTCCTCTTTTAAGGAGCACAGAAAGAATACTTAAACTTGTGTATCTCGAAGCAAAGGCTCTAAAAGCAGTACTATTGATACAGAACATCTGTTACTTGCAATACTTAAAGATGAAAATGCTTTAGTAACAAGATTCCTTTCTGAATTAGATGTCGATTATCAATCAGTTCGTAAAATGGTTGAAGCTGAATCGCCTACTTCAAAAGCCGAATATCCAAGAGACGAAGATGATGAAGGTCAGAGTTTTGGTATACCTGGAAAAGGACAACCATCCTCCTCTTCCTCAAAAACTTCCTCTGATACGCCCGTTCTGGATAATTTCGGAATTGATCTTACAAAAGCCGCTGAAGAAGGCCGGCTTGATCCGGTTGTCGGAAGGGAAAGAGAGATTGAGCGTCTTGCCCAGATATTGTCAAGAAGGAAAAAAAATAATCCTGTATTAATCGGTGAGCCGGGAGTCGGAAAATCTGCCATTGCAGAAGGTCTCGCTTTAAGGATCACAAAAAAGAATGTCTCAAGGGTACTCTTTAATAAAAGAGTGGTTGCTCTTGACCTGGCTTCAATAGTTGCAGGAACAAAATATCGCGGACAGTTTGAGGAAAGAATGAAAGCAATACTTAATGAGCTTTCAAAAAATGACAACATTATTCTTTTCATTGATGAGATACATACTATTGTCGGTGCCGGTGGTGCAACAGGTTCTCTGGATGCAGCAAATATGCTTAAACCAGCTCTTGCACGCGGAGAAATTCAGTGTATTGGCGCCACAACACTCGACGAATACCGTCAGCATATTGAGAAAGACGGAGCACTGGAAAGAAGATTCCAGAAAGTGATAGTCGAGCCGACTTCAATTGAGGAAACTATTCACATTCTCCATAACATCAAGGAACGATATGAGGAGCACCATAATGTCACTTATACCGATGATGCTATTGATGCCTGCGTAAAATTGACAAACCGTTATATCTCTGACCGGCACCTTCCTGACAAGGCAATAGATGCCCTCGATGAATCGGGTTCCAGAGTTCATATTTCAAATATTGTTGTTCCTGAAAAAATTCTGTCAGCTTGAGAAACAGCTGGAGGATACTAAAAAGGAAAAAATGATGGCTGTAAAGAATCAGAACTTCGAGAAAGCTGCCAGTTTCCGCGATCGTGAAAAGGATCTGCTCGATCTGATTGAACAGGAGAAGAAGAAGTGGGAAAAGGAACTGGCTGTGAATCGTGAAACAGTTGATGCAGAAAAAGTTGCTGAAGTAGTGGCAATGATGACAGGAGTTCCTGTGCAGAGGATCGCCCAGACTGAAGGTACACGGTTATTGAAAATGGCTGATGAACTCAGAGGAAGCGTAATTGGCCAGGATGAAGCTATTCAGAAAGTGGTGAAATCGATACAGAGAAACAGGGCCGGGCTTAAAGATCCTAATAAGCCAATAGGAACATTCATATTTCTTGGTCCTACCGGCGTAGGAAAAACTCAACTCGCAAAAGTGCTTGCAAAATTTCTTTTCGATACAACAGATAATCTTGGTAAGGATCGATATGAGTGAATATATGGAAAAATTTTCTGTTTCACGACTTGTCGGAGCTCCTCCGGGATACGTAGGTTATGAAGAAGGTGGCCAGCTTACTGAAAAAGTCAGAAGAAAACCATATTCAGTGGTTCTTCTTGATGAAATTGAAAAAGCTCATCCCGATGTGTTCCATATTATGCTCCAGGTGCTTGATGAAGGACAGTTAACCGATAGTCTTGGACGGAGGGTCGATTTCAGAAATACAATTGTAATTCTGACTTCAAATATCGGAACCAGGCAAATAAATGAATTCGGTCATGGCGATGGGTTTGATACATCGGCTAAAAAAGGCAACAAGAGATGAACAGACAAAAAGTATCCTTCAAAAAGCTCTCCAGAAAACATTTGCTCCTGAATTCCTGAATAGAATTGATGATGTTATTATGTTCAATTCTTTAGGAAAAGAAGAGATCAATAAAATTATTGATCTTGAACTTCAAGGACTGTATGACAGGGTTAAATCACTGGGCTATCAACTGAAAATAGCATCTGCCGCAAGAGATTTTATTGCGGAAAAGGGTTTTGATGCAAATTATGGAGCACGTCCTTTGAAAAGAGCAATTCAGAAATATCTCGAAGATCCGATGGCTGAAGTACTTATTAAAGCAAACCTTAAAGAAGGCGATTGTATCGCAGTTGGATTTAACAGCGCAAAATCGGAAATTAAGATTAAAATTCAGAAGAAAAAGTTAGAGCTGCCTGAAATAACGGATACTCCAACTTAGAATAAATGAAGCTGTCAATTTTGACAGCTTTTTTTTCAGGATCACAGTGGGTTCACTGAGGATATCATCAGTCAGGATCTCCGTACAAATCAAATTCAGTTGATTGTTTAATATGAATAGTATAGAACTTGCCTGGCTTGAGGTTATATTTTACAGGAATAAGTACCTCCTGGTCTATCTCAGGGCTATCAAATTCCGTTCTGCCCACAAAGAATTCACCCTCCCTCCTGTCGATAATTACTTTTAATATACTGCCGGCATATGACTCATTCAGTTCAGCAGATATGCTTTGCTGTATTTCCATCAGTTCAGCAACCCTTGCTACCTTGACCTCTTCAGGAATTTCATCCTTATATTCTCTGTATGAATAGGTATCCTCTTCATGGGAATAAGCAAAGACACCCAGCCTGTCGAATCTGAATTTCGTTATAAATTCTTTCAGTTCAAGAAAATCTTCTTCAGTTTCGCCCGGATGCCCGGCTATGAGAGTCGTTCTTATAACTGCTTCTGGAATCTCATCCCTGATTTTATTGAGGATTGTCTCAGTCTCTTTCCTGTCATGAGATCTTTTCATCCGGCTTAACATGTTATCCGTTATATGTTGAACCGGTTCCCTCCACATCGTCAATCCCACCGTGGGCTACCCGACCCTGACCGAATTCCCGAATGCCAGGGAAGTTTGCATGACCAATGGGAAGGCATTGATGTCATCGACGTAATGCCGCAACCCGGAAATTACGTGTTTGGGGTCAACCAGCTGAATGCCACCGGCACCTCCTGGAGCGGTGCAAACGCCAAGGTCGAGGTATACAGCGCCGCGCAGCGGGTCAACAGCTGCGCCCAACCGTCCGGCAGCGGCGCCTGGTGGCACGCTTTTGACATGAATACCTCTACCGTAACCTGCAAAAATTCGATCAGCGCCACTTCGCCGCGCCTTATCCCGACCT
>CAVVGP010000013.1:0-15592 GCA_963747625.1 uncultured Bacteroidales bacterium
CCTTCTAAGGTAATGAGATATTAAAATATCATTAATCTGTCAAAAAAATATTTCTGACAACCGTATAAACTTTCTGACAACGATTTGTAATATATAATTGTTTTCTCCTCAGGAAATTGATTTAGTTTGCACTTGAAATACCCTTTATTTAATGAAGATTCTCATTGTTGAAGACGAGAAAGAACTTTCTGAATCTATTGTGACATATCTGAAAAGTGAAGGCCACCTTTGTGAATTTGCTCTGACATTTGATTCTGCCTCAGAAAAAATTTCACTTTTATGAATATGATATTATCCTTGTAGACCTCAACCTTCCTGACGGAAACGGAATTCAGATCATAAGACAATTAAAAGAAACTGATTTTAAAGGAGGAATAATTATTACTTCTGCTAAAGATACTCTTGAAGACAGGATACTGGGTCTGAACACAGGAGCTGATGATTATCTTATTAAACCATTTCATCTTGCTGAATTGACCGTATTAAATCACTCAGCCGGCGTGTACTTTTTAAAGGACGCAATTCAATTATCTTTAACGAATTGGAAATAAAAACCGACGAACACGAAGTTTACATAAAAGGAAAGCTTCTGGATCTGACCAGGAAAGAATTTGATCTGCTGGTTTTCCTGGTGACTAATAAAGAAAAGGTCCTTTCAAAAGAATCTATTGCTGAACACCTCTGGGGTGACTAGATGGATCCTGCAGATTCTTTCGATTTCGTTTATGCTCATATTAAAAACCTGAGAAGAAAACTTTTAAATGAAGGAGTTGGGCATTACATGCAAACAGTTTATGGTGTAGGATATAAATTTATAGAAAAGTGAAATTACTTACCAAGACCACGTTGTTTTTCCTTACTATAGCCCTGTTCGTCTTGTTTGCAGGAGGAATAGTGTTTTATTTTTCTTTCAGATATATGATGAATCGTGAAGTCAAAAAGGAACTGGTCACGGAAATGCATCAAATCATCATGAATCCTCCGAAGATAAATATTCTGGGCGTTGATTCCTTAATTTTTGACCTGCCGGTTCATAATAAGATAATACCGGTCAAAAAATTGCAAACTCAAGATTTGTTTTCAACGATACATTACTTTTTGATAATATTTTAAACAGGTACCAGGCGTTCAGGACAATCAGTTATGAAACTTTTTTAAATGAAAGACCTGTCCGCATTTCGATATCAAAATCGTTACTGGTTTCCGATGAACTTATTGAATATGTTGCTTTTGTAATACTAGGCCTGTCCCTTATTCTTTTGCTTATAATAGTTGGATTTAACAATTATTTCTTTGCAAGGATATGGGCAAATTTTTTTGAAACAATTAATTTAATTAAGGATTACAGTATTTCTGAAACCGGAAATATAAAATTTACAGAATCGGAGATAACGGAATTTAATCAATTAAACAGTGTATTCGAGAAAATGAATGAGCGTATCAAAAAGGATTACCAGAATCTCAGGGAATTTATTGAAAACATATCGCACGAAATACAAAACCCCATTGCAATCATAAAATCAAGGATAGATCTGCTTCAGCAAAATGAAAACCTTAATCAGACTCAGAATGAACTGATACAGTCTATTCAAAACAATTCCATCCGCCTGTCCAACCTTAACAAATCACTTATCCTGCTTTCCAAAATTGATAATAATCAATTCCCCGATAAAGGAAATGTTGATATCATAGAAAATATTAATTATCATCTCGACAATTTTGAAGATATAATTCAATCAAAAAGCATCTCAGTTAATAAAGATTTTAAGAATCAGATTATTTTGAGGGCTGATCCCAGTCTGATCAGTATAATGTTGTTAAATCTTCTGAAAAATTCGATTTATCATAATATGCCATCCGGCAACATTGAAATCCGTACCGAAGCCAATACCTTGCAAATCATTAATTCAGGGAATGAACTGGTTATTGATCCTGAAGATCTGTTTAAGAGATTCAACAAGTCATCGAACAGACCGGAATCTCTCGGATTGGGTCTGTCAATTGTAAAAAAAATATGTGATTACTATAATTTTACCATTCATTACGCCTATAAGGATAGATTTCATATCATCACAATTAACTTCATATAACCTGATATTTCCATCATTTTTATAGAATCTGGCGAAAAATTCCAATTTAATTCAAAATTGGGCTAATATATTACCGCCCAAACTAAATTTCACATGCTAGCAATTCTTGGAATAAGTTACAAATCGTCACCGGTAAGTGTTAGAGAGCTCTATGCTTTTGACGAGTCCGAAAAAACAGCATTCTGCAATTATATTAAAAACCCGCTTAAGATAGAAGGCATAATTATACTGTCAACATGCAACCGCACTGAAATCTATTTCAATACCGGAATTAATAATAGAGATGAAGTTTACCGGTTGATAATGGATCAGTTAATGAAATTCAAAAAAATCGACAATTATTCTCCTGAGGATTTTTATTTCTATACAATGGGAATGGCTGTCGAACAGCTTTTTAAAGTTACTTCGGGAATTGAATCCATGGTATTGGGTGAAGAACAGATCCTTGGACAGGTGAAAGATGCATTTCGTTTTGCACAAAATAATAAGTCAAGCGACTGCATTATCTCAAGATTATTTATAAAAGCCATTGAGGCAGGCAAAAGGGTTCGTACAGAGACTCATATAAACCAGGGCGCTGCATCGGCGAGCTCTGCAACAGTGGAACTCTGTAACGAGATATTTCCCGATCTGCAGAACCGTACAGTTATGGTTATCGGGGCAGGACAAACAGGAGATCTTATTCTTCAAAGCATGCTTAAAAAAAATCATCCTGCGTTTTTCATTGCAAACAGGACTTTTTCAAAAGCCCTTGAACTGAGCGAAAAATATTCAGGAAAAGCAATAGAATTACCAGCTGTTGAGACAACCATTCCCCAATGCGATCTTATAATTACTGCGACTTCATCAAAGGAACATCTCATTACAAGGGATATGGCAGCAAAAGCCATGATTGGAAGTAAAAATAAAATCAAGGTTTATATTGATCTGTCAGTACCTTCAAACGTTGCTGAAAATGTAAATGAGATAGAAAATGTACACTATTATGGTGTGGATGATTTGAAGGCTGTTATTATTAAGAACGTTGAACGCAGAAAATCTGCTATTGATCACAGTATGTCAATAATAGATGAGGTTAAGGATGAATTTTTGGAATGGCTGGATATTCAGAATCTCACACCGACAATTATTTCCATTAAAGAAAACATGAAAAACATCCAGCAGACAGAACTTGAGGGTTTTATCAGGGTAAGGAAAATTAAGGAACATGAACTGATTGAACTTTACTCTGAGCATATTTCAGAAAAATATGCTCAGATATTTATCAAAAAACTTAAAGAAGTGACTGATAACGGCAAAAAACCGGAATACATAAAGGTAATAAATGATTTATTTGAACCCATTGTAAATGACAAATTCTCCCGTTAAAATTGCTACACGAGGAAGTAAATTAGCTCTCTATCAGACCAATAAAGTAAAGGAAGAACTTGAAAAGCGTTTCCCGGGAAAAACTTTTGAATTACTTATTATTAAAACAAAAGGAGATAAAATACTTGATGTTGCTCTCTCAAAAGCAGGTGACAAAGGATTTTTCACCAGGGAACTCGAAAATGCACTTCTTAAGAATGAAGCAGATATGGCTGTTCATAGTTTAAAAGATATGCCAACAGAACTTCCTGAAGGATTGAAAATTGCCGGAGTTCTTAAACGTGGAGAAGTTCGCGATGCCCTGGTAAGCAAACACGGAAAGAAACTTACTGAACTTGACGAAACTGATATTGTGGCAACATCAAGTCTGCGACGAAAGGCCCAGCTTCTTAATTTTAATAACAAACTGACGGTGGTGGATATCCGGGGGAATGTCGACACTCGTCTTCAGAAAATGGATGATGGATATTGCACTGCCATGGTTGTGGCTGCTGCAGGATTACAGCGGTTGGGCTTTCAGGATAAAATAACGGAAATACTTGATCCCAAAATCATGGCTCCGGCTGTCAGCCAGGGAGCAATAGCGATAGAAATAAGGAATGATGATCCTGACATTGAATCAATGGTATCAGAGATTAACCACGTTCCTACATTCATGGCTGTTAAGGCTGAGAGAGTCTTTCTTACTGCTCTTGACGGGGGCTGCCAGGTTCCGATCGGTTGCTTTTCAGAATCATCCGGGGGAATATTTAAAATGTCAGGAATTGTTTGTAATACCGACGGTTCGGGAATGTTGAAAGACTCAGCAGAAGGAGAAATCACAACAACTGAAAAAACAGCTCTTTTACTTGCAAAAAAATTTCTCGATAAGGGAGCAAAGGAAATGATAAAGAAAATCAGGCTCTTAAACAATATATGATACTCCGGGAGAAAATATTTATATCAACTGTAAGCACTCAAAAATATTTGGAATTAAAGAATATTTTCGAGCAGCTGGGTGCGACTTTGATTGATTTTCCCATGACTGACTTTATTGAATCTGATTTAACAGCTGAAATTAAGGATACATTAAGTCAGATTGAAAAATATCACTGGATAATTTTCACGAGTTCAAATGGAGTAAGGTATTTTCATCATTTATTATATGAAACAGTTAATCTGCCTGTCGTCCCATCCCACATTAAAATAGCTGTAGTTGGTCCGAAAACAGCACTGGAATTAAAAAAAGCCGGAAGAACAGCAGATTATATCGGGCTGGGCGGTACTGGAGAGAGCCTGATAAATGAGATGATTGAAAAAGAACTGGTGCAAAATTGCAGGTTGTTATTCCCGCTGGGAAATCTGGCACCCGATTCAACGTATAAATCTCTTTCAGAAATAGCAGAAGTTACACGGATCAATGTTTACTGTACTGTGAAAACAAATATTTCTGACAACGGTCCGATTGAGATGATAAAGAATAATCACTATGATCTGGTTTTATTCACCAGTCCTTCAGGTGTGATAAACTTTGCTGAAACTCTTGGCCCATATTTTAACAAAGAATTAAAATTTGCCTGTATTGGTAAAGTCACTGCAAGGGCTGCCGGACAATACGGACTTAAATGCAGGATAACTGCAGAGACCTCAACATATGAAGATCTTGCCAATGAAATTCTGAATTATTATTATAAAATTAAAAATTAAAACTATGTCATTTCCAGTAACACGTCTAAGAAGATTAAGAAGAAATCCTATTTTACGGAACATGGTAACTGAAACTGCCATTTCCCTCGATGATTTTGTTATGCCATTATTTGTTTGTCCGGGGACCGGGGTTAAGAATCCTATTAAATCGATGCCCGGCAACTACCAGATGTCAGTTGACAATATCGTTGAAGAATGCAAGCAACTTATGGATAAAGGGATCAAGGCTATATTGTTTTTCGGAATTCCGGAAAAGAAGGATGAAACAGGTATGGTTGCCACAAGCGACGATGCTATAGTACAACGGGCAATTAAAGCAGTAAAAAAGGAAATTAATGATATATTTCTTATTGCAGATATCTGTAATTGTGAGTACACAACACACGGACATTGCGGTACCATTGTGAATGGGGAAGTCGATAATGACCTTACTCTTGAGACACTTGCTCTTCAGGCTTTGTCATTTGCCCGTGTAGGAGTCGATATGGTAGCCCCCAGCGATATGATGGACGGACGTGTGGGCAGAATGCGTCAGGCTCTTGATCATGATGGATTCTCCAATCTTCCGATCATGGCTTATTCTGCAAAATATGCATCAGGTTTTTATGGGCCTTTCCGCGAAGCAGCAGAGAGCGCTCCGAAGTTTGGTAACCGGGCTTCATATCAGATGAATCCTGCAAACGGTGACGAAGCCATGCGGGAAATTGCTCTCGATATTGAAGAAGGTGCTGATATAATTATGGTTAAACCGGCATTAAGCTATCTTGATATTATAAGACGTGCCAAGGATGAATTTAATATCCCTATTGCTGCATATAACGTCAGCGGCGAATTTTCTATGGTAAAAGCTGCTGCTGCAAACGGATGGATTGACGAGAAACGTATTGTCCGTGAAATTCTCACATCAATAAAAAGAGCCGGATCCGATATTATACTCACATATCATGCCAAAGATATGGCAGACTGGCTGTCATAAGAGGAGTTATATTTTTCACGAGAACAGCATGAACATAAAAAAAAGTCTTTTGGAATTCAAACGCTCACAGGCGAGTATTCCCGGTGGAGTTAATTCCCCTGTAAGAGCATTTAAAAGTGTGCAGGGTGATCCTATTTTCATAAAGAAAGCAAAAGGATCGAGGATCACCGATATCGACAATAATGAATATATTGATTTTGTCGGGTCGTGGGGGCCAATGATCCTGGGGCATGCGGATAACAGGGTGATCTCTGCTATTCAGAATGCTGCCTTGCTGGGAACAAGCTATGGTGCTCCTACCATTGCTGAAACTGAAATGGCTGAACTTATTAGAAAAATGGTGCCATCGATGGAACTGGTACGAATGGTGAATTCCGGGACCGAAGCAACAATGAGTGCTTTGCGGCTTGCCCGTGGCTTTACCGGAAGGGATCTGGTTATTAAGTTCCAGGGATGTTATCACGGCCATGCCGACAGTTTTCTTATTAAGGCAGGATCTGGCGCACTTACACTTGGATATCCTGACAGCCCGGGCGTTACACAGGGAACAGCCAAGGACACTATAATTGCGCAGTATAATGATTTATCTACCGTTGAAGAAATTTTTAAACAGCGGGGCGATCAGGTTGCAGCAATAATTGTAGAACCTGTACCTGCCAACATGGGTGTTTTTCTTCCTGAACCGGGTTTCCTGGAAGGTCTGAAAAAAATCACACAGAAATACGGGGCCCTTCTGATATTTGATGAGGTAATAACCGGATTTCGCCTTGCTAAAGGGGGCGCACAGGAATATTACGGTGTTATTCCTGATATGACAGCACTTGGTAAAATTATCGGAGGCGGACTGCCTGTAGGTGCATATGGTGGACGAAAGGATATAATGAATAAACTGGCTCCGGCCGGTCCGGTTTACCAGGCAGGTACTCTTGCAGGTAATCCACTGGCCATGAGTGCAGGACTGGCAACCCTCAGGGTTATAGAGGAAACTCCGGATTTTTACTTTGAACTCGACCGGAAAGGAGCTTTACTTGAAAATGGACTCCTGGAGAATCTTAAAACTACCAATATTCCTGGAATAGTCAATCGCATCGGCTCTTTAATGACCTTGTTTTTCACAGAAGAAAAAAAAATAAATTCGTACAGCAATGCCATAAAATCCGACACCGGAATGTTTGCCCGCTATTTTAAACTATGCCTCGAAAACGGGGTATATATTGCTCCATCGCAGTTTGAAGCCACTTTTGTTTCTTTTGCTCATACGGATGAGGATATTCAAACAGCTCTGGATGCAGGTCTTGCTGCAATGGAGTTGTTATAGCTTTGAAAAAATTTATTAATCCTATAAGACAGAACTGAAATAAGTCAGTAACCCTGATAAAAATGCAGAATTCAATATTTTCAGATGTACTGAACGGGAATAAGACCGATCGTCCTCCGGTATGGTTCATGCGGCAGGCAGGAAGAATATTACCATCTTATATGGAGATGCGGGAAAGTTATTCATTCTGGAATATGATGAGCGATCCTGAACTTGCTGCAAAAGTTACACTCTTACCTGTTAATGATCTCGGTGTTGATGCAGCTATCCTCTTTTCAGATATCCTGGTAATCCCTTATGCTATGGGCATGGGGCTTGAATTTACTGATCACGGGCCAAAATTCAGCAAACCGCTGAAAGATTATAATGATCCGTTTACAGTACTGAATCCTGCACCCGACAAGCTTCAATTTATTTACAAAACTATCGATAAAATCCTTAAATCAAGGCCCGGAAATATTCCCCTTATTGGTTTTGCGGGCGCCCCGCTTACAGTTATTTGCTATATGCTTGAAGGAATAAGCAGCAAATCGGGCTTTACCGATGCTGTTTCATTTATCTATAATAACAAAGCCTCAACAGAAAAACTTATAGATGCTGTAACCAGTCTGACCATTGAGTATGCCAGGCAGCAAATTGCTCATGGCATAGATGCTTTCCAGCTTTTTGAAACTCATGTAGGGATTCTTCCTTTTGATTTATACCAGGAAATGTTTCTCCCTTCTGTAATGAAAATATCGAGAGCAGTACGTGACATGAGAGTGCCTTTTATATATTTCCCCAAAGATATCGGCACCGGACTCAGGCATATAACTCCTGATATCTGTGATTTTGTAAGTGTTGACTGGCAAACACCAATAACTGAAGCACGAAAACTTGTCCATAGTGAAATTGGTCTCCAGGGAAACCTCGATCCCCGGTTACTCTTTACCTCCCCGGAAGTAATCGAAAAGAACCTTTTAAAATACCTGGAATTTGGTAAAACTGAATACAAATGGATTTTTAATATCGGACATGGCTTTCTGCCGGGAAGTTCATTCGAAAATGCAAAATATATTACCAATTGGATAAAAACGATAAATTGGAACAGATAAATGGTTGATAATATTCTATTAAAATATAACAGACCCGGACCAAGGTACACGAGTTATCCTCCTGCTCCATTTTTTCATACGGGATACACTGCTGCTGATTATAAGCAATCAATAATTGATTCGAATAATGAAGAGCCGGGAAATATTTCAATATACATCCATATTCCCTTCTGTCCGAGGCTATGTCATTTTTGCGGCTGCAATACGGGTATTGCCAGAGGAAAGGATCATATTGAACGCTATATTAAAGCATTAATAAAGGAGATAAATACTGTCTCACTATTAATTGATAAAAAAAGAACAGTAACCCAGGTACATTGGGGTGGCGGAACCCCTAATTCTATTCCCTTTGAATTTATTATTGCAGTGATGGTTGCACTTAAAGTCAATTTTAAGTTCCACCCCGGAGCAGAGATCGCTATGGAATGCAGTCCGGCATATCTCACTCTCCAAGACATAGATACTCTGGCAGAAATCGGGTTCAATCGCTTAAGCCTCGGAGTGCAGGATTTTCACAAGGAAGTACTCGATGCTGTAAACAGGTTGCCTTCGATGATTTCAATCGATGAATTGATCCGGTACATTCGCGGAAAAGGATTTAAAAGCATAAATCTCGACCTTATCTACGGATTACCGAAACAAACGCCTGAAACATTTGCAGATTCAATTAACCAGGCAATTGCATTATCGCCCGACAGGCTGGTAACTTTTTCCTATGCTCATGTTCCATGGTTCAATAAATCAATGGAAAAACTCGAAAGAATAGGATTGCCTTCAACCGGGGAAAAATTCAGGTTGTTCGGACTGGCTTATGAAATGCTTACGGAAAACGGATATGTTCCTATCGGACTTGACCATTATGCAAAACCTTCAGATGACCTGTCGATAGCTTTGAAAGAAAAAAAACTTCACCGGAACTTCCAGGGATACTGTACCCGTGAAACCACCGGCCAGGTTTATGCTTTTGGATCAAGCGGTATAAGCCAGCTATGGAATGCTTACAGCCAGAATATAAAAGATTATCAGCAATATATTGAATCGGTGGAAAATAATGATTTTGCAACCGAACGGGGTTACAGCCTTTCTGAAAATGAAATCATCTACAGGGAAGCTATTAACTCCATAATGTGCAACGGTCATCTGCATTTTAAAGAGATGGCAGAGAAATTCGGTATTTCAGAAAATGAACTAAAAAACACATTGAAGTATTCACCATCAAAACTCACGGAATTTATTGATGACGGATTAATAACCCTTAACGGTGAAGGAGTTACCGTGAGTCAACAGGGAATGCTGGTCGTACGTAACATAGCGATGACTTTTGATCCTCAGCTTGAATCTAAACAAGGGATGTACTCAAAAACCATTTAATTCTTATGGAAAAGACTGTTGATATAGCCGTTATTGGCGCAGGTCTTACAGGACTTACTACCGCTTTTTATCTGAAAAAGAAAAATATTGATTATGTAGTTTTAGAGGAAAAAGAAAAACCGGGCGGAGTTATCCAGACACGGAATGAGAGCGGTTTTATTTACGAAGAAGGACCGAATACCGGAGTTCTCGGCAATCCGGATGTGGCTGAACTTTTTGAAGATCTCGACGGGTCATGCAGGTGCGAAATTGCAGATAAGAATGTCAATAAACGTTACATTCTGAAAAACGGAGTATGGGAACCAATGCCAATGGGACCACTGCAGGCTGTTAAAACACCGCTTTTTACCTTTAAAGATAAAATACGAATATTGGGGGAGCCTTTCCGCAGCAGGGGCAAGAACCCCGATGAACCTCTCAGTGAAATGGTAAAACGACGCATGGGCCAAAGTTTCCTCGATTATGCCATTGATCCTTTTATCCTTGGCGTATATTCAGGTGATCCATCATTGCTGCTGACAAAATATGCATTCCCTAAACTCTATAATCTTGAACAAAACTACGGCAGTTTTATAGGAGGTTCTGTAAAAAAGAGCTTCGAAAAAAAAGATATACACGAGAAAAAAGCTACCAGAAAAGTATTCTCAGTTTATGGTGGATTATCGGGTCTCATAAATGCATTATGGAATGGTGCAGGTGAAAACCAGTTTTTATTCAATTCAAAAAATGTTGAAATAACTCCGGAAGATGATCATTTTATATTAACAGCTACCCGGAACGATGAAAAGATTAAAATCATCGCCAGGAAAATAATAACTACTACAGGGTCACACTCGCTGAGACAATTGCTCCCTTTTGCAGATAATGAATTGTTACTTGAAATAGAACAATTGAGATATGCACGTGTTATCCAGGTAGTTTTGGGATTTGACAAATGGGAAGGTAAGCAGCCGCTTGATGGTTTTGGCGGGCTAATTCCGTTCATTGAAAAACGCGATATTCTTGGTGTATTATTTCTTTCTGCATTATTGTCAAACCGTGCCCCGGAAGGCGGTGCATTATGTTCAGTTTTTGTCGGCGGGATAAGGCGGGATGAATTATCAGACAAAAATGATGATGAAATAAAAGAAATTGTCAAACGTGAATTTTCAGATGTTATGAGATTAAAAGAATTTAAACCGGATCTCTTAAAAATTCACCGTTATAAATATGCGATACCACAGTATGGGATTGAAAGTCAAAAGAAACTCGAGGCAATTGAAAAGCTGGAGGCTATGTATAAAGGACTGGTTATCGGAGGGAATCTCAGGGATGGCATTGGTATGGCAGACCGCATAAAGCAGGGCAAGCATTTAGCATATAGTGTATAATTAATAATCTGATTTTTTATGTACAAGTTCCTGGTTCTGTTACATATAATCACGAGTTTTTTGTTTCTTGTTGTAGCAATCGCCACTACTGCGAGGTCTATTGCAGGATGGTCAAAAGGCCTGAAATATTCCGTTAAAGATAAATACCTGAGAATCACCTTCATGGTACTCTTATATCTTACACTAGTACATGGAATCATAATGTATTTCTTTATTGATCCTGCATCTAAATCAGCAGTTGATGTTGAACATGCAATAAAACAGGCCTCATTACGATTCTGGGTGGTGGAACATTTTTATTTTATGACCTTTGCCCTGATTCTGGCCCAGATAGGAGGTATTTTTATCCGCAAAACAACTATTGACAGAAACCGTTTTGCGTATGCTTCATTTTATTACGGCATTGCTACGTTTATTACAATAGTTTCAGTGATATTTTATTTTATTTACAGGTAATATGCTGAAGTCCAAAACAGCTATTCTGCTTTTAAATATTGGCACTCCCGAAAGTCCCGAAAAATCAGAAGTCAGAAAATACCTGTCCGAATTTCTAAACGATAAACGAGTAATTGATATTCACTGGCTATTTCGCAAAATACTGGTCAACCTGATTATTATTCCATTCCGGACCCCAAAATCAACAAAACTTTTTAAGAGACTCTGGACAGAAAAGGCTCTCCCCTTCTCATTAACGGAATGGCGCTAAAAGAAAAACTTCAGGAAAAACTGGGCGATGATTACCTGGTAGAATTTGCTTCTAATTATCAGCGTCCGAATATAAAAGAAATAACAGGTAAATTATTGAAGCAAAATGTCAGCAGGATAATCGCTTTTCCTCTTTTTCCTCAATATTCCAGTTCTACCACCGGTTCATTAACCGAAAAGTTATTGAAAATTCTTGCCGGTCAATATAATATTCCTGCAATTAAAACTATACCCCCATACTTTAACCATCCATCCTATCTTAAAGCCATGGCCGAAGTCGTTTCAGTCTATGACCATTTAAATTATAATCACATTCTGATTAGTTTTCATGGCTTGCCTTTAAACCAGGTTTATAAATCACATAATGGTAAATCGTGTGAAAAATATTATTGTACCCGGGAGCTCACCGGACAAAATTTATTTTGCTATCAGGCTGCCTGCTATGCTACTTCAAGATTATTAGCTGAAAAACTGAACATCGGCAATAACAATTATACTGTTTGTTTTCAATCGCGTTTTGGAGAAAAATGGCTGCAGCCTTTTACCAGTGATGTCATTATTGAACTGGCTAAAAAAGGGGAAAAAAGAGTGCTGGTAATATGCCCTTCCTTTACTTCCGATTGCCTTGAAACCACGATCGAGATCGGGCAGGATTACCGTGATCTATTTCTGGATAACGGAGGTGAAACACTTACATTGGTAGAAAGTCTTAACGACAGCAATTCCTGGGTTGATGCAATATCTGAAATAATTTTTGTACCCTGATTGATTAAATTTGAAACACATACCTGATCAATTGCTTCGCAATAGAAGGAGTAACCACTAATTCATTACTCCTGGCACTGGAAGGATATTGTCAAATACGTATGTTGCGGCATCTGCAATATTTACACTACAACAGGTCAATTATTTAAACGTTCAACCAGCAATCGTCGCAAATAATTTTAGAAAATGTTTCAGAAGAATGATTCCTATATAATTTACAACCATACTTTTATCAAAAAGCTCAATTGATTTGATTTCCAGTTCTGTCCCTAAGTGCAACTGATGATTATTCAGAAATTTTATAAAATCTGATGAATCATCAGAAAGCGCAGCCAGCCTCACACGATTACCAGGTTTACAATTACTCAATTGTTCATAAGGCTCCTGGGTAATTTTACCCTTTTTATCAGGAATAGGTGATCCATGAGGATCAATCCTTGGGAACCCCATAAGTTCATCCATCCTTTCAAAAAAAATATACGAATCAATATGTTCCAGTTGTTCAGCAATTTCATGTACTTCTTCCCATCCGAATCCCATTTTTTCCTTCAGATACAATTCCGAAAGTCGATGTTTGCGAAGAACAAATAAGGCCGCTTGTTTCCCACTCTCTGTAAGTGAAAAAGGCTTATATTTTTCGTAATTTATCAGCCCCTGTTTTTTCAACTTTTTTATCATACTGTTAACTGTAGGCAGGCTGACTTTAAGTAAATTGCTTAATTTTGATGTATTGACAATTTCTTCCTGATTAGCCAGCATTAATAATGATTTTAAATAATTTTCCTCCGTTTGTGATGCCATTACATATAAATTATGATTAACAAAAGTAAAAACAATATAAACTATATATTTGTTAGATTAATCTAAGTTTATTATACTTATATGCCAATAACTATTAATAATTTTTTCAAATCAATGAAATCAGAATCACTAAGCGAAGTACATTCTAGTGTGCAAACAGATAAACAAGGGTGGAGAAAGATATTTGCTTTTATTGGTCCTGCATATCTGGTAAGCGTAGGATACATGGATCCGGGGAATTGGGCAACAGATATTGCCGGAGGCTCTGAATTCGGGTACAAATTAATATGGGTATTATTAATGTCTAATCTTATTGCTGTGCTTTTACAGTCACTTAGTGCCGGTTGGGTATAGTAAGAGGTATGGATTTAGCTCAGGCTTCAAAAAATGCATATCCTAAATGGGCAAATATCCCTTTATACATTTTAGCTGAAATTGCAATTGCTGCATGCGATCTGGCAGAAATAGTGGGAATGGCCATAGGTCTCAATTTATTATTTGGACTGCCGCTGATAGTTGGTATTTGCATAACGGCGCTTGACACGTTATTACTGCTTTTCCTGTTGAATAAAGGGATACGTTCAATGGAAGCGTTTATTGTCTCTCTGGTATTTATTATTGGCCTTTCTTTCCTGATCGAAATGTTTATTGTCTCTCCGGTCTATGGCGATGTACTTAAAGGATTTATTCCGTCAAAACTTAAGTAATGACGGATTGTACATTGCTATTGGTATTATTGGTGCCACAGTAATGCCACATAACTTGTACTTGCATTCTTCTCTGGTTCAGACCCGAAAGTTTGACAGGACTTATGAAGGAATGAAAAATGCCATTAAAATGAATTTCTTTGATACTACAATTGCTTTGAACCTGGCCTTTTTTGTGAATGTTGCTATATTGGTACTGGCTGCAGCAGCATTTTATGTTAATGGATATTTTCACATTGCCGAAATTCAGGATGCTTCTAATTTGCTGAATCACTTGTTCGGGAAAGCCGCACCGACTTTATTCGCAATTGCATTAATCGCATCAGGGCAGAGCTCGACAATAACTGGCACACTTGCCGGACAAATTGTGATGGAAGGGCATTTGAATTTTAGAATCCGACCATGGATAAGACGATTAATTACCCGGCTATTGGCAATTATCCCGGCATTATTCACTATAATATATTTCGGAGACAGAGCTTTGGGAAACTTGCTAATATTAAGCCAGGTTGTATCTGAGCCTTCAATTGGTTTTGCTGTTATTCCTCTTATCCATTTTAATTCCGATAAAAAATAGATGAAAGAATTCACAATAAAATTATGGGTGAAAATTCTGGCCTGGTTAAGTGCGGCTATAATTGTGTATTTGAATATTCACCTTGTTATTGATGAAGTTACCGGTTGGTTAAATACTGCCGGAAATAATAAAACCATAATTTACTCAATCGTAATTCCAATTATAGTTGCCTGCTTTGCACTTTTAGCGTATGTTTTTATACATCCATTTTTATCAAAAGCCGAAAAGATTCCGCAATTGCCTCATGGCCAGGCGGAAAACTTTATTTCCGGACCTGCTATCAATATAACAACATCGGAATTGCAATTGATTTTACGGGAATGATCTGAAATTAATTAAAAATGCGATAAATCAGGGTGGAAAGTCGGCAAACTATATATTTATACACATGTGGAAAGTGCTGCTGCCGATATCTGGGTAAAAATACGATGGATTATGAAACTAACCTGGATCACGATAGTTTGATTAAGTATCAGACTGATCTTAACGAATTAGGTTATAAGGCAAATATCCAAATTGGTTTTGGAAATGCCGCTTCTGAGATAACAAAAATAATCAAAAGTCAAAATATAGATTTACTCGTAATGGGAGTTCATGGTCATAAAGGATTTAAAGATCTTGTATTTGGGAATAGATAAAAATATTTCATCTTTTAACCTTGATCCATAATAATAAGCCCATCCATAACTTTTATAGTATGAATTGATAAGAGTCCACTGGCCAACTCCCCATTGACAGGAACAATCACCGCCGGTATATTGCCA
>CAVVGP010000014.1:0-3617 GCA_963747625.1 uncultured Bacteroidales bacterium
TAAGGATAAAGGAATCTGAAATCTGATTGTCTTATTTAAGCCATTCCTCGACTGCCTGAGGACTCAGTCCCTGCAACCCGAGTTTATTTTTCTTGTTAAAACCGTTCAGATCATTAGCCAGTTTTCCGGCTTTAGCAACTTCTTTCAGTTTTCCGACAGTTGTAAATCCTAATTTTTTTAAAGGGTCGATCCATTCCTCAGGTATTCCTTTTTCGAGGTATTCCTCCTTCTGACTTTCGACCTTCAGTTTTTGACTTTCAGGTTTCATCTGGGGAAATAACAGGACATCCTGTATTGACTGCTGATTGGTAAGCAGCATTGTCAGCCTGTCAATACCGATTCCCATTCCTGAAGTAGGAGGCATTCCATATTCAAGTGCTCTTATAAAATCGAGATCGATGAACATTGCCTCATCATCTCCTTTTTCAGATAACCTGAGCTGCTCCTGGAACCTTTCCATCTGGTCGACAGGATCATTTAATTCCGAATAGGCATTAGCAATCTCTTTCCCGTTAATCATCAGTTCAAACCGTTCTGTGACTCCCGGTTTGCTGCGATGCATCTTGGTCAGGGGTGATGTTTCTGTAGGATAATCAATTATAAAAGTTGGTTGTATATAATTATGTTCACATTTTGCCCCAAATAACTCATCTATAAGTTTTCCTTTTCCCATTGAGGGAGTAATTGGAACATCAAGTTTATTACAGACTCCACGCAGAGCGGCTTCATCCATTCCCGATATATCTATACCTGTATTCTCCTTTATTGCATCAGTCATGCTGATCCTTTTAAACGGAGGATTAAGATTGATGAGTTTATCTCCATATAAAATTTCAGTCTTCCCATGAAGATCAAGGGCAGCCTTTTTAACTATCTCCTCTGTAAAGGTCATCATCCAGTTATAATCTTTATAAGCTATATAAATCTCCATAACTGTGAACTCAGGATTATGAGTCCGGTCCATACCTTCGTTGCGGAAATCTTTTGCAAACTCATACACTCCTTCAAAGCCGCCTACAATAAGCCGTTTCAGGTAAAGCTCATTTGCTATCCTCAGATAAAGAGGCATGTCGAGTGTATTATGATGAGTAATAAAAGGTCTTGCTGCAGCTCCTCCCGGAATAGGTTGCAGGATAGGAGTTTCAACTTCAAGATAACCCTTTGAGTCAAACAATTCACGCATTGAATGAATTATCTGTGTTCTTTTCCTGAATACATCACGGACATGAGGATTTACGATAAGATCTACGTACCTCTGCCTGTAACGCATCTCAGGGTCAGTAACTGCATCATAGATAATTCCATCTTTTTCCTTTACGATCGGAAGTGGCCGTATTGATTTGCTTAGAACAGTAAATTCCTCCACATGGACAGTTGTTTCTCCCATCTGGGTTTTAAAGACATGACCTTTTACACCAATAATATCACCTATGTCGAGAAGATGTTTAAATACAGTATTGTACATCGTTTTATCTTCGCCGGGACAAATATCATCACGACGAAAATATACCTGTATTCTGCCTGAAGAGTCCATTAATTCAGCAAATGAGGCATTGCCCATAATGCGCCTGCTCATTAAACGCCCGGCAAGGGAAACCTCCTGGAAATTGTTTTTTTCAGGTGAGTAATTATCGAGAATATCCTGCACAAAAACGTTGGTTTTATATTCAGCAGCAGGGTAAGGATCAATGCCAAGTTTTCTTAGTTCATCAACAGATGCCCTTCGGATCTGCTCCTGTTCGCTTAGATTTATATTGCTCATTACTGATTTTAAAATTTGTGCAAAGATAAAAAAATCATGCATTTGTTATAGAAAGATATTCAGCCTTTTATTGACTTTATCTCATTGTCGAATTTATCACGTGATTAATCTTGTCACGGGTCCTGGGACACCATCACCAAGAGTATTGCCTCCCAGCTCAGTAACCGGAGTGACTTCAGCTGATGTATTCTGATATAAATGCCTCCTGCATAAATCTGATCCTGTTTTCCTGCAAGGCTTCCTCCTTGATTTTTATTCCGCAATCCTGGGCAATCCTTAAAATATTTTTCGTGTGATTCCTGATAAGAATATAGTTCGATTCCGGATGTGTGTAAAGAGTACCATTTATTACAAAAAAGATATTTGAATGTGATCCTTCCGTTATGATCCCGTTTCGGACAAAAATGCATTCTTTTAGCCCATTTTCGTGGGCTTCCTGAAAGCTTAGGGTATTGGGAAGCAGGGCTACTGATTTAATATCGCATCTGCTCCATCTTATATCTTCCTTAACATTGCTTTGATACCGGTTTCTTTTAACTTAACTTCTGGCAAGAACCCCCAGGCATATGCATAGACTGTTGGGAGGACATCGGGTATCGGGAAATAATGTGTTCGTCGGGCGGCACCTCTGGTCACCTGGAGATATACCATGGCCGGTTGGTTTTCAAGGCTGTTAATTTTTATAAGCTTTTCTGCAAAATCCGGAAAGGAATCAGTATCAGTCCAGTTTATTCTCAATTCTCGGAGGCTTCTTTTCATCCTGGTGATATGACTGTCCATATCATAAAAAAATCCCTCATACCATCTCACAACTTCATAAATGCCATCAGCAAACAAAAATCCTCTGTCATCAGGACTTATCTTAATTTCTTCTTTAGGAATAAATTTCCCATTAAAGTATACTGTTTCCATATTGTAAATATTAAATAGGTTATATTTTTTATTTTTAAACACCCCAATAGCCCAATTCCTTCTAATTTTCTCCCCCCTGCGCCCCTAAAGCGGGGTTAAATCTCGATTTTTAAGCAAAATTATTTTAACGGCAGTAGTATAAGCCCCCTTAGAGGGGATGGGGGCTTACAACATGCCTGACAGGGGACCTGGTTCAAATATCTCTGTCTTATAATTAATTGCCGATCTTGCCTCCTCCGGCGATGATGCATTGCCACAAGCTGCCTGTACAAATAATGATGCCCCCAATGCTGTGGTTTCTTTCTGATCAATAATTTTCAGGGGAACACCTGAAAAGTCTGCCCTGAGCTGGTTCCAGAGGCGATTTTTTGATCCGCCGCCAACACAAAGAATACTTTCAGATTTAAATCTGCCGGCATTTTCAAGAGCGTTTTTCCCTTCATTAAGTCTTGCAGGAAAGAGACTCAAGAATTGCCCTGAATATTTCATGACGGCTGGAATCAAGTGTGAGACCAAGAATCTGACCACCTGGTCTTCCATTCAATTCTTCAAAGAAATTTGGTATAACTCTTACACCATTGGAACCCGATGGTACCTTTTCTGCTCCTGAGATCATATATTCATAAACGCCATCATTTATTTCTCCAAATAAGTTTCGCCTGGCCCACTCAAGAATCCCTGAGGCAATCCATTGGTTGCCAATATTATACAAACCTGGTTTGGAATCGAGTTCAGTCGTTATTCCCATATCGAGCTGTTCCTTACCTGACTTGTATGAAACTGATCTTACCATTAGTACTTCCCAGGTTCCTGAACTGAGCACAGGTTGATTTATTTCGGCTCCTGAACCGAAAATTGCAAATTGAGTGTCATGTCCTGTTGATACGACAGGTGTACCTGCCGGAATACCAGTTTCATCAGAAGCGTTGGAGCTGATCTGGCC
>CAVVGP010000015.1:0-7125 GCA_963747625.1 uncultured Bacteroidales bacterium
TTGCAACCGTTCTGATGGCTTCGGCAAGAGCTTTTCCGCATGCTTCCATTCTGTCGGGGCTCATTGACGGAACCAGAATAGAAACAATTGAGATATTTCTGTTAAAATACTGCAAAAACGGTATCATCGCCTCAACAGAATGCTCGACTTTTTGAAGCGAATCATTAATAATTGCATATTTTCCGGCCGAACTGAGAATGATTTCTTCCTCTGACTGGCGATACAGCTATTTTTTTCCATGGTCCCTTCCAGTAGGTATAGCTGTCAAATACCATGGAATCCTCAATTTTGAGCTGGGCAGCCTTATGTGCAACACCAATAAGTATAAGGTTTGGAGCTTTAATATTTTGAAGAAGCTCGGGATATAGCTTCCCTACATATGTATAATCATCATGGGGACAAATAGCAAACTTCCAGGGGAATCCGGCACTTTTTTCCCATCCTGTATTGCTCATCCTGGCCATCAGGCTGTCCATCTGCCATGAATATTGGGCAAATCCGATAGTGTCCTTCAGTGGCCTGATTTTTTCTGTAGCTGTTTTAGACATATTTCCGCTTTGACAGGAACATAAATTTATTAACAAGATAAACACTAAGTAGTAACTGAATAAACATTTCTTCATAACTTCATCTGTTAAAATAAAAAACATTTATTAAAAGTCAAAAAAAGAGGATTCAATAATCAGATAAATATAAAAGATTTTTTGAACCCGACGTGATTAATCCTTTAAAATACAGGAAAAAGCTGAGTTAATTGGTCAGACTGCAGCTTTATAATGAGTATTCTACCATGCAGTTATAAAAGAAATGATACAAACATTAAATTAATAGAAATGAAAACAAAGCTACGTCTGTCTGTAATTTTATTTTTTATTGCATTTTGTCTGCAGAATCTGGTCGCACAGGAGCCGAGACCATGGTTTCAGGATGTACCATGGCATTTTCCCACCCCAAATCCAACAGCCAAAGTTCTTCCATTGATAATGGTTAAAGGCAATAAATTTATTAATTCAAAGGGCGATACAGTGCTATTCAGAGGACTTGCCATTTCTGATCCTGATAAAATTGAACGCCAGGGACACTGGAGCAAAAAGCATTTTGAAAAAGTTAAAGAGATGGGTGCCTTAATTGTCCGATTACCTGTTCATCCGGTAGCATGGCGTGAAAGAACCCCGGCAAAATATCTTGAATTGCTTGATCAGGCTGTTGAATGGTGCACAGACCTGGGAATGTATATTATAATAGACTGGCATTCAATTGGTAATCTTGAAATGGAACTTTTCCAGAATCCGATATACAACACTTCTAAACAGGAAACATATGAATTCTGGAGAACAATAGCCCAACATTTCAGAGGAAATAACACTGTGGCTTTCTATGAACTTTTCAATGAGCCTACAACTTACAGGGGTCAGCTGGGAACTATAACATGGACGGAATGGAAAAAGATCAATGAAAATATTATCAGCCTTATCAGGTCGTACGATAATGAGAAAATACCTCTCGTTGCCGGCTTCGACTGGGCTTACGACCTTACTCCGCTTCGGGAGAATCCGATAAACGCTGAAGGAATTGGTTATGTTACCCATCCTTATGAATATAAACGTAGTCAGCCGTGGGAGCCAAAATGGGAAGAAGACTTTGGTTTTGCAGCTGAGAAATATCCGGTTGTTGCAACTGAATTTGGATTTGAAGTGCAACAAGGGACTTCAATAGATAACAATCATTATGGCAACAGGATAATAAAATACCTCGAAGGAAAAGGCATAAGCTGGATTTGTTGGGTTTATGACCCTGAATGGGGTCCGAGAATGTTGAAATCGTGGGATACTTATGAGCTGACAGAAAGCGGAGAATTTTTTAAAAAAGCCATGCACGGCGAATTGAAATTTCAAAAAAATAACACTGCTAAAACTGATACGATATGAAAACCCGAAAACCAATACTTCTCTTTACCGGAATGATATGCCTGTTAACTATCCTCCTCAGCTGCAAACAAAAGACTGACTATTATACACGCGGTGCAGGCAATTATCCTGGAAAACCATCTGAGAACTTCGCTCCCAATCTGGTGACTGACAATGTCACTTACAGGAATATTGCGAAGCTCAGACCAGCATATCAGTCATCAAGTTACGACTATAATCTTACTTCAGAACTGGTCACCGATGGCATAATTATTAAAAGTGAGCCTGACTATATATCAGTTGTTACCAGTCAGGGTGTGCTTCCTAAAAATGAGCGCGAGTGGTTACTCGATCATAATAGTCTTACAACTGTCAGTATTTCAGGAACCGAAATTTGGCTTCAGCTCCAGATGAGCCAGGGCGCAGATGTTCCTGAGATTAACAGGATAGAACTCAACGGCACTCTCGACTATAATGAAAAGAAACCGGAAGGCTGGCAGTTTATTTGTTCCGGATCTGACGATGGAGTTAAATGGGACGAGATCGGGAAAGTGAGAGGAAGCGGATTACCTGGACAGGAAAGACCAAACCCGTTTGCAAGGTTCATGGCTCCTCCTGCTCCAGCCAAAGGTTCGGCAAACAGGAAACCTGCAAATCCTTTTACAAGTTTTATGACCGGACCTTATGGCAATGATTCAACCGCTCCCAGACCTTCATTTACTTTCAACTTCAGGATGCCTGCAAAAGAAAGGTTAATCAGTCAGTCATTCGATTTTAAAAAACCGGTCAAATACCATTTTTACAAGGTCAATTTAACTGCTCAATGCGCAGAGAACTGGTCGTTTGGTGATTTTGATTTTTACAACAACAGCACCAAACTTAAAATGGCTCCATCGCACGATTTCAAAAGTGCATGGATGAGTGCCGGAACTGGGCAGGAATGGGTTTATGTTGACCTGGGAGTTGCAAGTACTTTTGATAATATTATACTATACTGGATTAATAAAGCAATAAAGGGGTCTGTCCAGGTTTCTGATGACGCAAAAAGCTGGAAAGATCTTGCTCCTCTTCCGGGAAATAAAGATATGGTGGATGAAATTAAACTAAAGACAGAAGCAAAAGGCCGGTATGTACGTATCCTGATGACAAAACCGGCTTCAGCAAAAAACTATATTTTAAGTGAACTTGAGGTATATGGAAGAGGAGGTTTGATTACCAGGCCAAAAACCAGTCCAGAAATATCAAATAACCGGATGACATTATCAGGCGGAAACTGGAAAATTCAACGATCATCGGAAGTGACTGCGACCGGTGAAAATATTTCCAGGCCAGGGTTTGATAACAAAGACTGGATTGTGGCCACAGTGCCTGGGACTGCTTTGGTTAGTTACTGGAATGCCGGTGCCTTGCCCAATCCCAACTTTGGCGATAACCAGCTTCTGATTTCTGAATCATTTTTTAATTCTGATTTCTGGTATCGTGATGAGTTTGAGATTCCTTCAGGTTTCAAGGGTGAAAGGATGTTTCTGAATTTTGACGGGATCAACTGGAAAGCGGAAATATACATGAATGGTAAAAAAATCGGAAGAATTGACGGGGCATTTATAAGAGGAATATTTGATGTCACAGAGTTTATAAAATCAGGTCAGACAAACTCAATAGCTGTTTTAATAAAGAAAAATGATAATATAGGGGTAATAAAAGAAGCCACAGCGCTGTACCATGATAAGAATGGCGGAATCCTTGGTGCTGACAACCCGACATACCATGCTTCAATAGGCTGGGACTGGATTCCAACAATACGAGGAAGGAACATTGGAATATGGAACGATGTATTTCTGAATGCGACCGGATCCGTGACTATTGAAGATCCGCTTGTTACCACTGATCTTAAATTACCAGATACGACTTCAGCTGACATTAATCTTCAGATCACTCTTCATAATCATAAATCAGATGCCGTTTCTGGTATACTTTCCGGAAGTTATGGTGATATAAATTTTAAACAGGATGTTTCCCTGGAGCCATCTTCCTCAAAAACAGTTAATATAAATCCTTCAACCGAACCTGCGCTACATATAATCAATCCAAAACTATGGTGGCCAAAAGGTTATGGTATACCTTTCCTATATAATGTTAAACTGGTTTTCAAGACAGCTGACGGTGTTTCAGATGAAAAAGAATTTAAATCTGGAATTCGTAAAATGACTTATGACGATACAAATCAGATACTGAATATTTATGTAAATGGCAGGCGATTTATTGCCCGCGGCGGTAACTGGGGATTTCCTGAATCTAATCTTGAATACCGCGGACGGGAATATGATATAGCAGTAGCTTATCACGCCGATATGAACTTTAATATGATCAGGAACTGGGTAGGACAAACAGCTGATAATGAATTCTACGAAGCATGCGACCGTCATGGAATTATGATCTGGCAGGATTTCTGTCTGGCAAACCCGGCAGACGGTCCGGACCCTGATAATCCGCAAATGTTCATCGCTAATGCACGAGATATTATTAAAAGAATAAGAAATCATCCATCATTGGCAATCTATGTTGGCAGGAATGAGGGCAACCCCCCTCCTGTTATTGACACAGCATTACGTTCTATGATACTTGAGCTGCATCCCGGATTACATTATATTTCCAACTCAGCTTTTGGTGTTGTAAGTGGTGGCGGGCCTTATCGTGCTCTGCCTGTCAGGGATTATTTCCTGCTGTATGGATATAATAAGCTTCACAGTGAAAGGGGAATGCCTAATGTTATGACCTATGAGAGTCTGAAACAAACTCTTCCTGAATCATCTCTGTGGCCGCAAAACAGCCTCTGGGGATTGCATGATTACAGCCTGGAAAGTGCTCAGTCCTGCGCATCCTTTAACCAGATGGTTGAAACCGGGTTTGGTAAGGTTGATAATGCCAAAAAGTTTACTGAACTGGCCCAATGGATAAATTATAACGGATACCGTGGAATGTTTGAAGGAAGAAGTTTATACAGGAGAGGTTTGCTACTATGGATGAGTCACCCTGCCTGGCCTTCAATGGTATGGCAGACTTATGATTATTACCTGGAACCTACCGCAGCGTACTTCGGATGCAAAAAAGCATGTGAACCAATTCATATACAATGGAATCCTGTTTTTGACAATATTGAAGTTGTGAATGATAATGCAGGAAACAAGGCAGGTTTAACCGGAGATGCTCAGATTATTAATATGGATGGCTCTGTTCAGTGGGAAAAAGAAACCACTGTTAATTGCAAAGAAGATTCTACAGCTATATGCTTCAAACTTGAATTTCCGAAAAGCCTTTCCCCTGTATATTTTATAAAACTTGCATTAAAAAAAGGAGAAAAAACTATTTCAGATAACTTCTACTGGCGAGGACTTGTTGACGGTAATTACCAGGCGCTTAATACTTTACCTGTGATCAAACTTCAGAATAGCACTGACATTAAAAAATAAGGTGAAAACTGGATTCTGACAACTACTCTTAAGAATAATACTAAAACTCCTGCTTTAATGATAAGGCTGAAAGTTGTGGGTGCCAGAGAGCGGGGAACGAATCCTTCCGGTTTTCTACGGTGATAACTATATTTCACTTATGCCGGGGAGAAACAAGAGTAATAACCATGAAATTGAAAGACGAGGACACAGGAGGAGAAAAACCTTCTTTAGTCATCTCAGGTTATAATTTATAAAGGATAGTCATACCAGCTCTTTATTTGTCCTGATTAAGGAACATCGGGACTTATTGGCCATTTCTTGAATGGACAGGATTCTTCTTTAAAATTTTGATCATGACAGGGTTACTGTATATCCAGGAATTGGGTATCTGTCACTGTAAGAAACTAATGTTCAAAAACGACTATAAACTTTTCCCTCTTTCCACGAAAATAATTGACATGGAAAATTATCTTTGATGACAGAAATCTGAACAAACCCGAAAATAATGAAAAATATCGCAATACTTGTCACATTGATCCTCATGCACACTTCCGATTCTGACCACACCGGAATATATGAGTGGCGCGGCAAAGATCGCGGAGGTATCTACTATGAATCAAACCTTCTCAAAAATTGGCCGGCGGAAGGTCCTAATGAACTTTGGTCAATAGAAAGTATTGGTAACGGATTTGGTTCTCCGGTATTTGCTGATGAAAACTTCTATATTACAGGTGAGATAGATTCACTGGAGTATCTTTTTTGTTTTAACCTTAAGGGTGAGAAACAATGGCAGACTTCACTTGGCAAGGAATGGGTCAGTTAATCCTACCCCAATATCAAGGTCATCCCCTACTATTATAGACAATTTGATATATGCAGGTACCGGTTTAGGAAACCTTTTCTGTGTTGACAGGTCCAATGGGAAGATTGTCTGGTCAAAAGACCTTCTCCGGGATTTTAATGGAATTCTGCCGCTTCATGGTCATTCCGAGTCCCACTGATTGAGGGAGATAAGATATTCTGGACCGCTGGTGGAAAAGTCAATAATGTGGTTGCTTTGAACAGGTTCAATGGACGTCTAATATGGTCGAATAAAGGCTTTGAAGAACGTTCTGCATATAATTCACCAAAGCTTATAAAGCTTCCTTCCAGGAAAATTATTGTCACATTTTCTGCATATCACCTAATGGGATTCGATACAGAGACCGGCAATCTATTATGGTCACAGGAACAGGACAATTATCCTCCGGACAAGAGAATCCCTGGGAATGGAGATACTCACAGCAATACAGTCTTGTACGATAAAGGATCAATTTATTATGTAGCTGGCGATGGTAACGGAGGTGTGAAATTAAAACTCTCTGAGGATGGAAAAAAAATTACTCAGATATGGCGCAACCGGAGTTTCGACAGTTTTATGGGTGGCGCTGTAAAAATTGGAAACTGGATTTACGGCTGCGGTACTGTTAAACCCGATTTGCGAGTGATAAATGCAACAACAGGTGAGATAAGCGATTCCGTCAGGGTTGGAAGCGGGGCAATTATAGAAGCCGATAGCATGCTTTATTATTATACCCAAAAGGGTGATTCTGATGCTGTTCAGTTACAATAATGGCAAAGTTGAAAAAGTCAGCTCCTTCAGGATTAAGCAGGGAACCATGCAACATTTTTCTCATCCGGTAATATACAAAGGAGTTTTGTACCAACGACGTGGTAACACTCTTATGGCATTCGAACACGCAACTGGTCGAAGGCTTGCAGGCAAA
>CAVVGP010000016.1:0-5404 GCA_963747625.1 uncultured Bacteroidales bacterium
TGATGAAATTGATAAAAGATTTAAATAGTCAAAAGTGACAAATTGTCGGTTTGAAATATTGAAATAGCTTTGGCCCGACAATTGAAGATAAATAAAACATAAAAAAAATTGATAGATGAAAGGATTCGGCAGAGGCATTCTGGGGCTACCACCGGTAGTGAAAAATATTATAATGATCAATGTATTAATGCTTTTAGCTTATTATGCAGCCGGAAGGTGTATTTGGTATTGATCTCAACAGTTTACTTGGTTTGGTATTTCTGAAAATCGGAACATTTCAAACCATTACTAGCTTGCTTACACATATGTTTATGCACTGCGCATTTTGGCATATATTCTTTAATAGGTATGCTCTTTTCATTTTCGGACAAATACTTGAAAATGTATGGGGCCCAAAAAGATTTTTCATCTATTCGATATGATTTGCGGACTTGGAGCAGCATTCACATATGAGACCAGTAATATTTATTCCAGTATAATCACCTTGTACACATTCTGAATCCAGAAAGCCTAAATGAGGTAATCAGTGAAGGATCGACCTATTTTCACCAGGGCAAACTATTCATAGACCCGGATATGCAAAAACTCCAGATATTGCTGAATACCCCGGTTTTAGGTGCTTCCGGCGCAATATTTGGCGTTCTTGTTGACTTTCGGGGTTCTGTTCCCTAATACTCAGTTAATGCTGCTTTTTCCCTCCTATACCAATCCGAGCAAAATATCTGGTGATTGGCTACGGCGCTCTTGAATTTATCTTGCTGTAACGCAACCGGGAAGTAACATCGCTCATACAGCTCACCTTGGAGGTATGTTATTCGGATATATTATGATCAGATACTGGAGAAAAACAACAAATACTTTATATTAATGGGAATCTGGGACGAAATTAAAGTCGATATTCAGGAATGGGAGTAACCTTACAAGGTTAATTTATATAAATATTGCAGTATTTGTCCTGATTACAATTGTATCTGTAATTGGTTTTCTGATAAATGACCCGGGTATCACCGGAAAAGCTCTTGATATACTTTTCTGTCCAGCTTCTCTCAATGCTTTGCTGGCAAGGCCATGGACAATCATTACATACATGTTCACACATCAGGGTATATGGCATATCCTGTTCAACATGTTATGGCTATACTGGTTTGGAAAGATCTTCCTTGAATTTCTCGATGAAAGGAAGCTTGTTGCAGTTTATTTGCTTGGAGGAATCAGCGAGCCCTGTTTATATTCTTTCATTCAATATATTCCCGGTGTTCTCAGGGGTTGTAGCTGACTCTGTTGCAATAGGAGCTTCCGCATCAGTTATGGCTATCGTTATTGCTATTGCCGCTTACATGCCCGATTACATTATTCAGCTATTTCTATTTGGAAGAATAAAGATAAAGTACATGGCACTGGCAATATTTATACTTACATCAGTAATGGACTTTTCTGTAAACTCCGGCGGAAAACTTGCACATATAGGGGGAGCTATATTTGGCTATCTCTATATTATTAACCTGAAACACGGGCATGATATGGGAAAAGGATTTAACAGCATTTTAGATTTTTTTGCAACAATGTTTAAACCAAGGAAAAAACTCAAGGTAACACATAAAAGGGTTGCCAATGAATACGAGTATAACAAAATCAAAGCGGATCACCAGAAGCAAATAAACAATATACTGGAAAAGATTTCAAAAGGAGGATATGATAGTCTGACAAAAGAAGAAAAAGAAACTCTTTTTAAAGAAAGCCAGAAAAGAAATTGACCTCATAAATGCACTCATTTATATAACCATTTGCCTCGCTTGTCAAAAAACATAATTCATAAGCAGTCTTTTCCATTGAATACTGGTAATTTAGTAGTCACAAATTATTGGAATTGAGAAAGATCCTATATAAAATTCTTTTAGTTGTAAATGTACTTTTTGCCATTGCATTATTGATATCGTATCTGGCAGTGGTCATTAGCCCCGGAGTATTCGCTCTTCCGGCTTTTTTTGGACTGGCCTATCCTTATCTTTTGTTATTCAATATCATTTTGGTGATTATATGGGCCATGCTGTTAAGATTTGAGGCTCTTATTTCGGTTGTCGTTATTGCGATAGGTTTTAATCATTTCTCTAATTACATAAAACTTGCCAAGCCAACAGGAGATAAATCAAATACCTTTAAAGTACTCAGTTATAATGTGCGTCTCTTTAATTACTTTGAAAATAATCATGGTATTACTTCAGAGAAAAAAATAATCCAATTTCTAAAATCTCAGAAACCAGATATTATTTGCCTGCAGGAGTTTTTCTTACTTGGTAATCAGAAAGTGGAAGAGGCTCTCATGATTGAAGATCTGGGAGGAGATTATTATTCTCATATGAAAGTAATCGGAAGCGGCAAAAACAGGTTTTATGGTATAATCACATTAAGCAAGTTTCCGATTGTCGGAAAAGGAGAAATATCTCATGCGGGCTCTTCCAGTCTTTCTATATATACTGATGTATTGATACAGAAAGATACTTTCAGGATTTTTAATAACCATTTGCAATCGTTCAGGCTAAAGAGCCTGGAACGTTCATTTATTGAGGAGATTACAGCCTCTAATGATAAAGAGACGATGCATGAGGTTAAAAGTCTGTCAGTAAGTCTTAAAAAGGGATTTGTAAAAAGAGCCATTCAGGCACAGGCTGTAAAGGATAATATTAATAAATCTCCCTACCCTGTTATAGTTGTAGGTGATTTTAATGATACACCAGTATCATATGCTTACCGGAGAATCCGTAAAGGACTTAATGATTCCTTCGTCAACTCAGGATATGGTGCAGGATTTACCTATCGGGGGAACTATCCTGCCAACCGGATAGATTACATCTTATATAATAGCCCTCTTATCAACAGTTACTTTGAAATAATTAAAGTTAAATATTCCGACCATTATCCTATTATTGCATATTTCAAAAAGAAAACCTAAAAAGGAAGTTTCCTGAAATCAACATTACCACCGGATATAATAAGGCCGATCTTCTTCCCGCTGAATATATGAGGATTTTCTTTTATTACAGCAAGGACTGTTGCAGAGGATGGTTCTATGATGATTTTCATTCTTTCCCATACTAGAAGCATACACTCAATTATTAAATCTTCTTTTGCTGTTAGAATTTTATCAGTATGTTGCCTGATAATTGAAAAGGTAAGTTCGCTCAGAGATGTCAGGAGACCATCAGCGCATGTAACCGGATTGACAGAAGGCGTAAGCTTTCCTGTTGTAAAAGATATAAATGCATCATTTGCGTTCAGAGGTTCTGCTCCGATAACCTGAATTTCCCTGTTAATTCCTTTTACACAGGTTGAAGTGCCACTAATAAGACCTCCTCCACCAACCGGTGCAACAACTATTTCAAGGTCACTTTTTTCTTCAAGCAGTTCAAGCGCCGAAGTTCCCTGGCCACAAATTACATTAAAATTATCATATGGGTGAATCAATACTGCCCCTGATTTTTCAATAATCAGGCGGGTAGCTTCCTCCCGGGCCTGCAGTGTAGGCTTACAGAAAGTTATTTCAGCTCCATAGCCTGCCACGGCATTTTTCTTTACAGCAGGTGCATTTTCAGGCATTACTATATTCGCCTTTACTCCATTCATTCTTGCAGCCAAAGAGAGGGCTGCTGCGTGATTACCTGATGAATGGGTAACAACACCTCTTCTTTTTTCCTCAGAAGCTAAAGAGAGCACTGCATTGGTTGCCCCTCTGAATTTAAATGCCCCGACTTTTTGAAAATTCTCGCACTTAAAATACATCTCGCAGTTAAAAATCTCATTGAGCTGCTGAGATTTCATTACAGGGGTATGATGAATAAATGGTTTTATCCTGGAATGTGCAGTTTTTATATCGGAAAGTTCGGGTAGTTTCATTTAAAAGGTTTTCTCAAAAATAATAAAATAGGGGCTGTTGAAAAGGGTGAAATTATGATTTATTTACTTCGAATTCCTTTGTGTTGCACTTTGTGATTCTAAGGTCCCGATTGTTATCGGCAGCACAAAGTTTCACAAAGGACTTTTTGAACAGCCCCATAATGAGGTCAATAACCTAAAAAAGGCTCCATGCAACTGTAACACCTGCCATGACTACTGCTACCATCGACATAAGTTTTATCAGGATATTCATAGCCGGGCCAGCAGTATCTTTGAAAGGATCACCGACTGTATCACCTACAATACTTGCCTTATGGCATTCACTTTTCTTTCCGCCATAATTGCCTCTTTCAATAAATTTTTTAGCATTATCCCATGCACCTCCTGAATTATTGAGCATACTTGCAAGTGAAAAACCGGTAGTCATACCTCCTGCAAGAAGTCCGACAACTCCAGGGACACCAAAAAAGATACCTGTCAAAACCGGGACTATAATAGCCATCAATGCAGGGATAACCATTTCTTTCTGTGCACCGGCAGTTGCTATCTCAACACATTTCGCATATTCAGGTTTCCCCGTGCCTTCCATTATACCCGGAATTTCGCGGAACTGGCGTCTTACTTCATCCACCATTCTGCCTGCATTTCTTCCAACAGCTTTAATAGTCATTGCACAGAAAACGAATGTCATCATTGCACCAATGAACAAACCTGCAAGCAGGATCGGATTAAACATTGAAAGGTCATAAGCTGCAGCAAAATCCCTTATAGTGGCATGACCTAAATCAACAGCCTTCTGTCCTTCGTGAACGATTGTGGGAACATGACTCTTATAGAAGAGTGTCTCCCCGATTTGTTTAAATCCATCGGGACTTTTGTCCGCCATCCTCCCAAGCCACATTTTGACCTCCTCCATATAAGCGGCAATAAGTGCAAGGGCAGTCAGGGCAGCGGAACCAATTGCAAATCCTTTGCCGGTTGCAGCAGTTGTATTGCCAAGTCCATCCAGAGCATCAGTTCTTTCTCTCACTTCAGGAGGAAGATCCGACATCTCTGCATTTCCTCCTGCATTGTCTGCAATCGGACCAAATGTATCAGTTGCAAGAGTAATGCCTAATGTCGAGAGCATTCCTACTGCTGCGAATCCAATACCGTATACACCGGCGGCAAAATTATGGAATCCTCCGGCGAAGCCATAAGCTGCTATAATACCTGCAACTATAGTTAAAACAGGTACCCAGGTTGAGAACATCCCGATAGCTATGCCTTCAATAATAATAGTTGCCGGTCCGGTCAGAGATTGTTTTGCAATCCCCTGGGTGGGTTTGTATCCATCTGAAGTAAAATATTCTGTTGACTGACCAATTATTACACCCGCGATAAGACCTGAAACGACGGCACCAAATACACCCCAGGTAATCCATCCTGCATAAGCCATGACTGCAAGGACAACCAGGATTAAGGATGAACTGCCACCGGTTCCAAGGAGTAAGGCATTCAGAAGTGTTTTAGG
>CAVVGP010000017.1:0-23884 GCA_963747625.1 uncultured Bacteroidales bacterium
TACCGCTAGAATCCTTAAATTATACAAACATATAATATTATGCACATCCCTCTTACGACTTTATGCATTGTGCCATTATGCCTTTTTGCCTATGTGCCGTTAATCTGTAAATGTTGTAATTCTTAACAGGAATTATGTAACACATTCTGAGAATATTCAACTCAACTTTGTAACTGAAAAAATTATGCTCCTCAACCGAATGAGTTATTTACCAAGCAATATTAAACCAAAATGAACGCTACAAAACTTAACAGCCTGAAGAAAAATATCCTTCCGGGTATTTTTGCAACTATTTTTGTTTTTTCATTTTTCTCATGCGCAACAAGTGTCAGTTTTATGAATTCAGCAGTTGTTCCAGCAGCAAGAGGTTCCGTTAAAATAAAAACAGACAAGAACAACAATTACAATATTAAGATATCTCTTTCAGGTTTGGCCGAATCCTCGAGGTTACAGCCACCAAAACTAACTTATATAGTATGGATGATGACTGACCGGGACCTGACAAAAAACATAGGACAGCTAAACAGTTCAAAGGGTTTTATGTCAAAAGAACTTAAAGGATCTTTTGAGACAGTATCTTCTGATAAACCAGTTAAAATATTTATTACTGCTGAAGATGATGCCGCTGTCCAATATCCGGGAACCCAGGTTGCGTTATCTACTGACAAGTTTTCTATAAAATAATCAGATTATAGAATTAGTTGCCATCAGACCCTAATAATAAAAAGCAGACAAATATTTACTGAGAAACGTTTTATAGCAAAGCCAGTTTGCGACTTTTAAGAACGAGTTCAACCTTGATCTGGATAAGCTTGCAAAAGAGCTTAATGATTTCAAAATATATTATTGGTTTTTTCAGAAGGTTAGTTTATGGTTATCAGAGGCTGTCTCAGATGAGGCAGCCTCTTAATTTTTACAGCACACATTAGAAGTGACTGAAGGATAAGAAGATTTAATGAAATCCGACTAATTATAAATTTGTCAGAGTTTTTGAGAATGGAAAAATGTGAGTCCATTTAATTCGGTCATGTCAATTACTTTAAAGCCATTATCTTTCAGGAGTAACCTGACAATGGCTTCAGTCATATAGGCATTCTTCTTTGAATCCATAAGCCCATATAACATGTTTATAAATGGGAATCTCGAGACTATACTATTTTCAATGTCATCAGTCCTCTTTTTATTAACGTGGAGGGATGAACTGTCTCTTAATGAATACCTGTCTACCTTAGCATTATTTATGAAGAACCCCACAAAACTGCATTTCACTGTCAGAGAATAAAGGTGAGAATGAAAAAAACTCTTTATTTCCCTTATCCTGTTAAGTTCTTTCAGATTAACAACTGTCTTTGCTTTGTTCATTTCTTCAGAATCATAATAATAATGATGTTTTGAAGAAAGCACAATAAGATCCGGTTCTTTTAATAATCCAAGAAAAGCGACGTAATTGTAAAAATCTTCCCCTCCTTCTGTGATCAGTTCATCAAATGCTTCCTTTGCCACCACCATTTCTGCTGATCCGGCCAACCTTCCCTGACATATTTCTGCCCCCATCCATCTAATATTAAAATCGTTTTTTACTTCCATGTTTGATCTTTATTATGCATCAGTTATTAATTTAAAAATTTTTCTAAGTAAGTTTTTATGATTTAATCAGACCTAAGCTCAACGGCTTTTATATAGAATAGCTGAGGATCATTTTTTTATGTAAAGTTCAAAAACATTTTAAATAGGGTGTTACATTATCCGATTAATAAGTTATATAGTTCGCATATTTAAGGCAATCTGTTTTCCGCCCTGCAGGCTTGAAAACACGTGAATAATGTAATTCTTTATAATATTTATGTAATGCAGAAAGGGTACAAGCAGAATATCTTTGAATAAACTAATAAATAAAGATTATGCCTTTATTAACTATTTTAATCGTACTGATTGTTGCAGGTGTCCTGCTTTGGCTTGTCAACAATTATATCCCAATGGACCATAAAATAAAAAACATCCTCAATGCAGTAGTTGTTGTGGTGGTTGTTGTATGGCTTCTGAAAGTATTTGGGGTTTTTGTTTATCTCAAGGACATCCATCTTTAAAAATGCCGGGTTTTATAAAAAGCGTATGCTTATTTTGAACTGCGCTAAGACCTTAATTTACAAATAAAGAGTACATTAGCAATTTCTCTTGTTATTTATTAAATTTATATGAATAAAAACTGATTACTAACCCTTTTGATGTAATGAAAGCGAAGGAAGAGAAAGATAATCGCCTGGAATATACATTGTATCCCGACAGCGAAGATATATACAATAAATTTAAGGAAGAGCCCGGAATTGATCCCGAAGATATTTCCAGAAAAAAAACATCAGCCGGAAATGATGAGTTGGCGTCAGAAATCAAGGAAGATATTGATAATGATAGTCCTGGCAGCGATCTTGATGTCCCAGGTTCTGAGTTGGATGATGAACAGGAAATGATTGGAAGTGAAGATGAAGAGAATAACTATTATAGCTTAGGCGGAGATGATCATAATGACCTCGATGAGGATAAAGATGATTTGTAACTGATTATGGATCCAAACTCAAAACCATTCTGGAACATATCTGTTGAAGAATTACTGCGTAATTTTAATTCAACAGTAACAGGACTTACGTCCGAAGATGCAAAGAAACGCCTCATTCAATATGGTGCAAATCGTCTGAAACCTCAGAAACGATCTAATGTATTTACTTTGCTTATCGGGCAGTTTAAAAGTCCGATCATACTGATTCTCATATTCGCCACCGTTTTGTCTGTTTTTCTTCACGACCCGGCTGATGCGATAATCATCCTTTTAATAGTCCTTGCAAGTGGTTTACTTGGATTCTGGCAAGAACACAGTGCATCTGATGCTGTTGCGAAATTACTTGCGATTGTACAGATTAAAACATCCATTTTACGCGATGGCAGTCAACTGGAAAGTAATATTGAAGATGTTGTACCGGGGGATATCATTGTCCTGAATGCAGGTGATATCGTTCCGGGAGACTGCATGCTGCTTGAATCAAAGGACCTTTTTGTAGATGAAGCCATGCTTACCGGGGAAACATTCCCGGTCGAAAAAGTTGTTTCAGTACTAGCTGCAGATACTGCCCTTGCAAAACGTACTAATTCTATTTGGATGGGAACACATGTTGTGAGCGGAAGTGCTAAGGCTTTGGTTGCCCTGACAGGAAAAAACACCGAATTTGGCAAGGTCTCCGAACGACTTAAACTCAAACCATCGGAAACCGATTTTGAACATGGAATCCGAAGATTCGGCTATTTCCTTGGAGAAGTCACTATTTTACTGGTGGTCATTATATTTGCAATAAACGTATATCTTCACAGGCCCGTTCTTGAATCGTTTCTTTTTTCCCTTGCGCTTGCCGTGGGATTAACTCCGCAGTTATTGCCAGCTATAATAAGTATCAACCTGGCACATGGTGCAAAAAAAATGGCTGAGAAAAAAGTAATTGTGAAACGGCTTGCTTCAATAGAGAACTTTGGAAGTATGAATGTCATTTGTTCCGACAAAACCGGTACCCTTACTGAAGGGACCGTTCAGGTTGAATCTGCACTTGATGTTAACGGACAACCTGACGAAAAGGTCTTTCTGTATGCCTATATTAATGCTTCTTACGAAACCGGATTTACAAACCCCATTGACCAGGCCATTCTTAATTATCGCAAGATCGACCTGTCGGGATACAGTAAACTGGATGAAATTCCTTATGATTTTCTGAGAAAACGTCTCAGTATTGCTTTCTCACAAGGCAGTACACATTTAATTGTTACAAAAGGCGCACTGGATAATATCCTTGAAGTATGTAATTCAGTGGAAGCTGGTGAGGGAAATGTAACCGACATTGAATCAATGAAGGATAAGATTCAGAAACACTTTGAAGACTTCAGCGACAATGGGTTTCGCACATTAGGCATTGCATACAAGAGTATTAATTCCGAAAAACTGGTTAATAAAAGCGACGAAAAGGATATGACATTTCTTGGTTTTCTTACGCTTTTTGATCCGCCAAAAGCAAATATTACCGATACAATCGCAAAACTGAAGAATCTTGGAGTATCGCTTAAGATCATTACAGGTGACAATCATCTTGTTGCGGCCAGCATCAGCAAAAAGATGGGTCTGTCGGATAATAAAATAATCAGCGGTCCTGAACTTCGTCAGATGAGCGATGCCGCATTGCTCAGAAGTGTTGGTTCAGTTGATGTTTTTGCCGAAATAGAACCTAACCAGAAAGAAAGGATCATTATCGCAATGAGAAAGGCCGGAAACGTTGTCGGATATATGGGAGATGGCATCAATGACGCTTCAGCCCTTCATGCAGCTGATGTCGGTATTTCGGTTGATACTGCAGCAGATGTTGCCAAGGATGCAGCAGATATTGTGCTTCTTGAAAAAGACCTCGGAGTTCTTGTCGAAGGTGTCAGAGAAGGACGAACAACCTTTGCTAATACGCTTAAATACGTCTTTATGGCCACAAGCGCCAATTTTGGAAATATGTTCAGTATGGCAGGGATATCGCTTTTTATTCCTTTCCTGCCATTGCTGCCGAAACAGATACTTCTCACAAACCTGATGACTGACTTTCCGGAAATGACAATTGCCACAGATAATGTTGATGAACAAATGATTGACTATCCTCGGCGATGGGACATTAAGGCTATTCGTAAGTTTATGATCACCTTCGGCCTTGTAAGTTCATTTTTTGATTATCTGACTTTTGGCCTTCTATTGCTTATTCTGCATGCAAATGAGGGTCAGTTCAGAACCGGATGGTTTCTTGAATCGGTCATTTCAGCGTCAATTATTGTGCTGGTTATCCGGAGCAGAAAGCCTTTTTTCAGAAGCAGGCCCGGCAAATATCTGCTAATAGCAACAATATCGATAGCTGTTATTACGCTGATATTTCCATTCACACCACTGGGAAAAATATTTGGATTCAGTCCGCTCACTCTTTCAACTTATATATTCATCCTGCTGATTGTTGCACTATATATTCTTGGTGCAGAAATTACCAAAAGAATTTTCTACAAAAAGGTGAAATTCTAACAACCCCTGGCGAGATAAGTCCCGGATTTTATAGAATAATAACATGAATATATCTGTTTTATTGAAAATAAGAACATTAACCGGATTATAATGTGTACTTTGTCAAAAATTAAAATCAAAATTATGAGTACAGGAACAGTAAAATTTTTTAATAATTCCAAAGGATTTGGATTTATTAAGGACGGTGCATCAGAAAAGGAATACTTTGTGCATGTATCGGGCCTGAATGATGAGGTCAGGGAAAATGATGAAGTAACATTTGATCTACAGGAAGGTAAGAAAGGGTTAAATGCCATAAATGTTAAATTGGTGTAATTTGAATATTATATAAGACATTTATAGTTAGAGGTCCTGGGTAAAGCAGGACCTTTTTTTTATTTTATCTAACTTCAATTATTTAAATTCAATATTATGGTGCGCTGCACCTTTGTTTTTTTATATCAACTAAGTTTCTGCAGGTATTACAGTGCTCTACGCCTTACCGTCAATAATATCAGTATATTTATAATATAATTAAACCTCAGAATTTTTAGTATCAGGAATAAATTCCACATTTTTCACCTTGTCCATCAATTTTATTCACCTGCAATTTGGATGGGATATGATGTAAAAAAGCAGCAGAGCTGCGCAATATTCGTAGAAACACATTTGAAACACCTGTCAAAAGGTGCAGAGCACTGCAATATTCATTAAGTTTATAGTAATTCATAATATCCAGATAGATATCAATATTCAGTTTGAAGGTATTCGCAGCAAACAACGGATTACCCGGTTTACGATTCCGGAGAAACCAGTGCACTCCCGGGATTTAAAAATCGTTAATCAATAATCGGATATTTGAAAATGGTTTTTATAATAACGGGAAACATGTACAGGTGTAAATAATGTAACATTTCCTCAAAATTGTGTAACTTTTTTCCGGCAAGCTTCTTTTATCTTTCAGCAATCTTTTTATCGATAATGAAATGAAAAAAGCCGGAATTTTTATTTTAATCCTTGGGTTAGTATTAACAATTTTTACAGCCTTTACTTTTTTTACCAGGGAGAAAGTGGTTGATATCGGAAGCCTTAAAATCACTGCAAACAAACCACATCATCTCAGCTGGTCGCCTTTAATAGGCATTTCCGTAATGGTTGTCGGTGGAGTTGTTATACTTATATCTCCAAAAAAATAACAGGTTTCTAAGTTGAATACTGTTATTCTTGACAAAGCAATAGTCAGAAAATATAACTATAATAATCAATGAAAGTATTATTGGTTTTTCCTCAATACCCTGCTTCTTTCTGGAGTTTTAAGTATGCATTGCAATTTATCTAAAAAAAGCTGCAGTGCCTCCGCTTGGCCTGATAACTGTTTCAGCTATGCTGCCTGAATCGTGGCAAAAGAAAGTAGTGGACATGAATGTATCGACACTTCAGACAAGAGATATACTCTGGGCCGATTATGTTTTTATAAGCGCTATGTATATTCAGAAGGAATCTGTGAGCAATATAATTAAAGAGTGCCTTAGGCATAATATCAAGATAGTTGCACGGAGGACCTTCTTTCCCCAGGAATATGAAAATTACCCGGAGGTCAATCATTTTGTTTTAAATGAAGCTGAAATTACACTACCTTTTTTCTTAAAGATCTGGAAGACGGAAGGCAGCCAGAAAGAATATACAAAACTAGATGAGTATGCCGATATAAGATCAACTCCTGCACCGGATTACCATTTATTGTCAATGAAGGACTATGCTTTTATGAATATCCAGGTTTCACGCGGATGCCCCTACTCCATGCGATTTTTGTGAAATTACAACATTGCTGGGGCACAAGGTAAGAATGAAAGTATACCAGGCAGATTATAAAAGAAATGGAAATGCTTTATGATCTTAACTGGCGAGGACCTGTGGTTATTGTTGATGATAACTTTATAGGAGACAAGAATACTATTAAAACCGATCTGCTGCCGGCAATGAAAAAATGGATGCAGGCACATAAATATCCATTTGCTTTTAATGCTGAAACATCAGTTAATCTGGCAGATGATGAAGGCCTTATGACTTTAATGGTCAAAGCAGGATTTACGTCAATTTTTGTTGGTATTGAAACTCCTGAAGAACAATCTCTTCAGCACTGCAATAAAAAACAAAACAGCAACAGAGACCTTCTTGAGAGTGTGAAGAAGATGCAAAATGCAGGTCTCCAGGTCTCCGGCGGATTCATAGTGGGGTTTGACAGTGATACTCCGGCGGTGTTTCAACGACAAATCGATTTTATCCAGCAAAGTGGAATCGTTTCTGCAATGGTGGGGCTGTTAAATGCCCCAAAGAATACAAAACTTTATAAACGTCTTGAAGTGGAAAATAGGTTAACCACCGATGCCACAGGAAATAATACAGATTCTTCAATGAATTTTGTTCCGAAAATGGACTTACAGGAGCTTCTTGAAGGGTATAAAAAGATAATTCAGAATATATATGCCACAAAACCTTACTATAAAAGGATCCGTCAGTTTTTATTAAATTATAAGCGTGTGCACGGACAGCAAATGAAAATTGAATTTTTCCATGTTGGCGCTTTCTTCAAATCAATGGTCATTATCGGAATGCTGAACAAAGGGAGAGGAGAATACTGGAAACTAATGATGTGGACACTTCTCAGACGTCCAGCCTTATTGGTAGATGCAATTACTTTTGCCGTATACGGATACCACTTCAGAATTATTTACGGACTGACAAGCAGCCGTTAGCCTTGAATTATAAGATTGTTTTTTTACTCAGTTGCCGGTGAGTCTCTTAGTCCTTATGTCTCATCGTCCATAAGTCACTTAGTTCATAAGTGCCAAAGTCATTTCACCATTTCACCCTTATGCGCGAATGATGTAACTTATTTCCATAGTTATGTAATAGATACGGGAATTAATAACATCACCTTTGTGTTGAAAAGTTTTATTAACAGCTAAAAATTTAATAATGAAAAAGAATAAAGAATCATTTGAAGAAGGTTTAAATAAAATTAATTACTTAGAAAAAATGAAAAAAAATGAAAAATTGCAAAATGAGGTCCATTTTGCAATAAGCCGGAAACCATTATTAAAAAATGTTGAACGCGGGGCCTATGCAAGAGTAGGAAAATACATAAAAATATTCAGTTACTTAGTCTTGTTCATAGCTATAGGGTTTGTCTTTACCTCTTGTATGGGAGGATATATTGCATCAGAACCATCCTATACTGACTATGCCAGGCCACAACGCCTTAATGAAAACCAGATATGGCTAGATGGGGGCTGGGGCTGGAACAGCCAAACTCATGTGTACGTACAAAGGACGGGTTACTGGGCAAAACCAAGACAGGGACAAATTTATGTGGCAGGTTCGTGGAAGACAACTAAACGCGGAAAAACATGGACCAACGGTTATTGGCAGAAACAAGCACCACAGAACAACGACCATAACAGGTAATAAAACCGAAAATCCATAATCCGCTCATCAGGCGAACAATTCGATTAATATACACATCTTAGAATTGCATAAACCTGCAGGAATATTAAGTATATAAAATGAAGCCGGATACCATAAAGGTCTCTGGCTTCCTGTTTTAAATACTTCTTCTTATTCATAAAATATCAATATTGAACGGTTCGTTGCTTCACTTCGTTTCGCTCAGAATGACAGGCAATTAAGGTTCAGAGGGTAGCGAAGAATCTTCAATTTTGGTCGGACGCTGCCGATAAAATATGTGAATCATATAAATCAAGTAAATAATTGTGTAACAATTCTGTTGCATTAACAATCTACCTTTGCCAAGGTAATATGAAAAACTAAATTATTATGTCAAACCTGCTTCTTATAGAGGTTTTATTATTGATTAAAGTATGGGCCCTGGGATTTTTCGCTTTCCACTTCAGTGGTATAATTCATATTCTGCCGGCAATAGCACTCTTTGCATTTGTAATAAGATTTCTTTATAATAAAACATTAACACAAACCATGTAATAAATAGCGTCCCATTTAATGTTTAATTTAATACGTGAATAATGTAATTTTTTATCGGAATTGTATAACATTTTTCAATTAAAACCCATCATTTTTATCACTTCAAAACATAATAAATTATAAAATGAAAATTTTGATATTCGGTTTTCTTGCATTATTTAGCTGGTCTGCATTATCCACCCATTTTTATGTTTGCAGAATAAAAGGATTTTGTAGTGAACCGGTATCTGCCGTGAGCAATATTGCCATACCTGAAACAGTGATTTCTCATGACAGCATTAGCAAACCTGTAGTGATCGAAAAGGAAACAACCCCGGAAAGCCTGCTGATCTACTTTGCATTTGATAGATCTGATTTTAATTCCGGAAAAATTTCTGACACGTACCTGAATGAATCAAAGAAATACCTGGAACAAAAACAGATGGCAAAGCTAACCCTTACGGGATACACTGATGCAATAGGTTCTGAGGAGTATAACCAGGCCCTGGGTCTTCGGCGCGCTCAGAGTGTACAGTTATATTTTGAGAGTAAAGGGATCCCTGCAAACCGAATTGTAGTCAATTCAATGGGCGACAAAGAACCTGCAGATAATAATAATACAATAACAGGACGAGCAAATAACAGGCGAACAGTAATAACGATTAAAAACTAAAAAATGAATACCTTGACAATTCTTTTGGCACAGACAAAAAGTGGAGCAACTATTGAAATAATTTTAATGTTGCTTGGTGCTGCGATCATTGCGTACCTGACCTCCTGGCTTTATTATAAGTCCATATACGAAAAGAGAATTAAAGTTATTGAATCTGAAAAACATGAATTGAATAACCGCATTGTCAACCTTGATTCTGAAGTATTCAATCTTTAAAAGAAGTCTTGGTGAAAAGGACGAAGAAATAGAACACCTTACTCTTGAGATAGATGCTCTTAAAGCGCTTCATACAGAAGCTGTTCATGAAACTGACGATATGACCTTAAAAAACAAAAGAAACGAACAGTTGCTGTATGAAAAGGATGAAGCTCTGGTTAATATAGCGCAACGGAAGCACCTGCTTGATTACAAGAGCTTCGGAACAGCTACTTCAGATGAAAAGGATGATCTGAAAATGATCAGCGGGATAGGTCCTTTTATTGAGGAAAGGCTGCATGCATTGGATATCTACACATTCAGACAGATCAGTAATTTTACGCCTCAGGATATTAGTACAATCAATGATGCTATCGAATACTTCTCCGGGAGGATCGATAGAGATGAATGGGTGGCACAAGCCATGGAACTTGTTCGCCGTGAAGATCTGAGGGATGAACTTTTTAAACGTATAAGTGAAAGAAAAACAAAGATTTACTATAACAGAATTGGTGTTGCCAAAAAAGAAGAGGCCGATGATCTGACCATTATCAGCGGAATCGGAGGATGGATTCAGGAAAAACTCAATATGCTTGATATTTTTACATTCCGGCAGATAGCCAATTTTACCAAAGAAGACATTGATACTGTTACTGAAGCAATTGAATATTTCCCCGGCAGAATTGAAAGAGATGAATGGATACTTCAGGCAAAAGAACTGATAAGAATAGCCGGTAAAAAATCTGACCTCCTTAAGCGTATACGTGATAGGAAAGACAGGATATATTACGACAGGCTGGGGATTGCACATAAACATGAGGCTAATAATTTAACTCTCATAGACGGGCTTGGATTATGGGTCGAGGAAAGGTTAAATACTCTCGGAATATATACTTTCAGTCAGATCAGCAAGCTCACTCATGCTGATATTGAAACTATTACCGAGGTGTTGGAATTAATTCCCGGCCGGATCGAGCAGGATAATTGGGTAGGTCAGGCCCGCGAACTTGTAAAGAAAAATATCGATGAACCATTAGGAATCCTATAATCACAATATCAACAATAGAAGATATTTAATTTATTTTTGCTTATTAACTTCAAAGCATACTTTTCGGTGAAACCAGATAAGATCAAATCGACAAGAACTTTAAAAGAGAAATCTTCTCAGTCCGATAATGGTTTGTTTCCAATAGTGGGCATAGGAGCGTCTGCAGGAGGTCTTGAAGCAATTGAACAATTCCTGGCAAATGTGCCTGAAAACAGCGGAATGGCATATATTGTTGTTCAACATCTCGATCCTACGCATAAAGGAATGCTTCCCGAGTTGCTTCAGCGGATTTCGAAAATGCAGGTTTCACAGGTAAAAGACCGCACTGTTGTCAGACCAAATTGCATTTACGTAATTCCGCCAAATAAAACAATGTCAATACAAAAAGGAGTACTTCATCTGCATAAACCGGCTGAGGCCAGAGGACAACGACTACCGATTGATTTTTTCTTGTACTCCCTTGCTGAAGACCGTAAGGAACTTGCCATAGGTCTTATTCTTTCAGGCATGGGTTCAGACGGCAGTTTAGGAGTGCGGAGTATAAAAGAAAAAAACGGGATAGCCATGGTCCAGGAACCCGGAAGTGCAAAATTCGACAGCATGCCCCGCAATGCAATCGATTCAGTTCCTGTCGATATTGTGGCTCCTCCAAACGAACTACCTCAAAGGCTCAAGGAATTCCTTAAACACATTCCGGTTCTCAGAACTGATCCAGACATTGATGTCAAAGACAAAAGTTCACTTGAAAAGATTATTAATCTGCTCAGTACCTATACCGGAAATGATTTTTCGCTTTATAAAAAAAATACTGTATATCGTCGTATTGAAAGACGTATGACAGTACATAAAATCAGCAAGATTGCTTCATACGTACTTTTTTTGAAAGAGAATCCAAAGGAGATTGAGATCCTTTTCAAGGAATTACTGATTGGCGTTACTAACTTCTTCCGTGATGCTGAACTATGGGAAAATTTAAAGGAAACTATTTTGCCTGAGATCATTACAAAGCTTGAACCCGGATCAATTCTAAGGGCATGGGTACCTGGTTGTTCAACAGGAGAAGAAGCATATTCATTAGCCATTGTTTTTAAAGAAGCACTTGCAAAAATCAATCCACACGGAGGATTTTCTCTGCAGATATTTGCAACAGATCTTGATAATGAAGCAATTGACATAGCCAGGAAAGGTATTTTCCCGGCAAGTATAGCAGAACATGTTTCACCTGAACGTCTTAAACAATTTTTTCTTAAAACCGATGAAGGCTATTTCATCAATACGGAAATAAGGGAGAAGGTTGTGTTTGCACAACATAATATTATAATGCATCCGCCTTTTACCAAGATAGATATTCTCTCATGCCGCAACCTGCTTATTTATATGGAGCCGGCACTGCAAAAAAAGATGATCGGATTGTTCTACTATAGTCTCAACCCTGATGGTATTATGATATTGGGTACTTCTGAAACCCTGGGAACCCAAAATCACCTTTTTACCTCCCTTGATCTGAAGTACAAAATATTCAGGCGTGCCGTCACACTTCTGACCCCTGATCTAATGGATTTTCCTACTGCATTTTCCAGGACAAAAACAAGTAACATAGAAAAAGAACTCGCCTCAGGATCAGCCCAGAATATTCAAACTCTGGCAGATCAGCTTTTGCTGCAGCATTATGCACCGGCCGGAGTTCTTGTAAATGAACAGGGAGATATTATTTATGTAAGCGGACATACAGGGAAATATTTAGAGCCTGCAGTTGGCAAAGCAAATATGAATATTTTTGCGATGTTACGTGAAGGATTGCGGAATGAATTTTCAATTGCTTTCCGAAAGGCTTTGCTTAAAAAAGAACCTGTGGTTTTGCGCAATGTCAAAGTTGGTACAAATGGAAGCGCACATACTTTAAATATCAATATCCAATGGATTGATAAGCCAGAACCTTTGAAGGGCAATATAATGGTAATCTTTAAAGATGTGCAGGATATTGCGGAGTCAAAACTGGCAGCGCGAAAGGAAAAGAAATCTTTGGATAATATCAGGCAAATGGAGCTCGAGAAAGAGTTGAAATATGCCCGTGAAAAGATTCAGGATACTCTTGAAGCTATGCAATCCTCACAGGAAGAATTGAAATTCACCAACGAGGAATTGCAATCTACTAATGAAGAACTGCAATCTACCAACGAAGAACTTATGAGTTCAAAAGAAGAGATGCAAAGCCTGAATGAAGAACTTCAGACACTTAATGCAGAACTGCAGTCGAAAGTAGATGATTTTGCAAGAGTGAACAGTGATATGAAAAACCTTCTTAACAGCACCGATATTGCCACACTGTTTCTCGATAAGGACATGAATATACGACGTTTTACCATTCAGGCAGTCAAAATTTTCAAACTTATAAAAAGCGACATCGGAAGGCCCTTTACCGACCTCGTTTCGGACCTAAATTACCCCGACTTGGCTGAGGATGTTCTCAAAGTCCTCAAGACACTGATATATATCAAAAAAGAGATTCCCACAAAAGATGGACGGTGGTTCTCCATTCGCATTATGCCCTACCGCACCCTTGATGATAAAATAGATGGTGTTGTAATAACTTTTTTCAACATCACCGATCTTAAGAAGGTTGAAGTAAAGCTTAATGAAACAGAACAGATGAATAAGCTGCTCCTGAATTCAGCTTCAGATATTATTATTAAATTGTCGGCCGATCTGAAAATACTTGATGTCAACCCCGCAGGAGAAAAATATTTCGGAAAAAAGAAAGAGGAAATCGTAAACAAGAATTATATTCAAACGTTTATTCCTGAGAAACTAAGGAAAAAGACAGAAATAGAAATGAAAAAAATTTTGGATAAATCGAAGGATACCAGATTTAATATGCAGTTAGTTACAAAAGGAGGACTTCTTATTGAAGATGATTGGTCAGTAACAGTCCTTTTGAATAATTTTAATATACCCAGTGGAATGATATTATCAATAAAAAAATAAGAACACCATGAACAGAGAAAAAAGGAATTTTACTGATGACCAGATGCTGAGGAGAAGTGCAGAAGAATTACTGAAAAAGAAGCAGGATGAAATGGATAAGATTGTTATTGAAACTGACGCCATTAAATTGCTTCATGAGCTTCAGGTTCACCAGATAGAATTGGAAATGCAGAATGAAGAGCTGATCCATGCAAACGAAACTGCAGAAACTGCTCTTAAAAAATACACAATGCTATACGATTTTGCACCGATGGGCTATTTTTACCTCAGTCCCGATGCGAATATCTGTGAACTGAACTTTACCGGTGCCGAAATACTCGGTGATAAACGATTTAGCCTTGTAAACACCAATTTTAAGCTATTCGTCTCTGAAGAGTCACGCCCGGCATTTGATAAATTTTTCAGCAAAATATATTCCAAAAAGGGCAAAGAATCATGCGAGGTGAAGCTTGGTTATGATGGTAATACTTTGTGTACAGTTTATATGGAAGGTGTTGTTACCGGTGATGACAAAAATTGTCTGCTGTCGGTAGTTGATATCTCGGGTTTCAGAAAGTAGACTTTGAAGAAAAACTGCGAGTGTTTTAATCTTTTCATAAGATAAATTATCACCTGATAATTTATCTTATATTTTACCTGTCCTTCCTTATCAATTCAACGATATTTTTTAAATAAGTTGATAAGTAACCTGTTTTTATATGCAAAACTCCATTCTGGTCTTTTGAATCATAGAACCATCCGGCTGATTTTGCATTAAGTCCTTCGGCGGTTTTTGATTTTTTAAGCTTTTTACCATTGACGGCGATATACGATGGGATATTTTTAGTGTGAATATCAATTAAATACGTACGTTTTTTCAGCCTACCTTTAAAATCACCGGCAGCAGCATTTATTGTCACATTTAATAGTTCGTTACCGGTTTCCTGTGAAGAAACTTCGAATTTTGTAGTGGCATAAACTCCGGTGCGGTGTTCACGGGTCAACCCGTCATCTTCATACATCGTATATGTCGATTCACCACTGGGGTAAATATTCAGGGTCAGAGTATCCGTCGGACGTTCCCAGTTGTACATCATTGGCTGATACATTGGGATAATTGCTCCGGACCTGATGAAAAGCGGTAATTTATCAAGGGGAGCAGGATAATTCATTAAGGTTGTTTTGCCCCGGTATTCTGTTCCGTCCCAGAAATCTATCCATTTTCCTTCCGGCAGATAGATGCTGTCGCGTTTTGCTTCAGGTTTATAAACAGGAGCCACTAAAATATCTTTCCCGAGAAGGTATTCATACTTAGTAGTGTTAGACCAGGTAACGGTATCATCAGGATATTCAAGTACCAGACCGCGAACGGAAGGTACTCCTGTCCTGTAAGCTTCATTGCATAGTGTATACATATATGGAGTCAGTCGCTCCTTAAGCAAAAGATATTTACGGTTTATACTTGTAAATGGTTCACCAAATAGCCATGGCTGTTTATCTTTTATCCCGTTTTTATTATTTGTAGCCCAGCCCGACATCGCCATAAAGACAGGTGTAAAACATTTCCACTCTAAATCGCGGACATAAGTCGAATCGCTGCCACCGAAAATTCCATCAAGATCGCCTGTGGCACAATTCTGGGCAGATAGTCCTGATCCGATAACAGTAGGGATATGCCATCGGATATAGTTCCAGCTGCCGTTCTGATCGCCAGTCCATAGCACCGCATTACGATGAGAGCCGGTCCATCCGCAAACCATCCAGACGAATCCCCGGGCATCGCTGTTATTTTCAATTCCCTCGTAAGCTGTTTGTGCACCATCAATTGCAAACTTGAATCCCGGGCCAACCCATGCAACATCCAGTTTGCAAAGCCTTGAGCCCAGCACTCCTACTTCAGTTGCAATTTTAGCAACCCCGTTCTCTGTCCAAAGTCCTGTATAAAATCCTCTTTTATGCAGTTCCTTTACAACGAACCCAAGGTTTGTATATCCGCATCCATATCCATCATTTGGTATTATCCATCCCTGAGGCATTTTGTTTTGTATATATTTATCGGCAATCAGGCTTATTACATCAGGAGTCAAACCTTCAAACCCGGTGGATGTCGATCCATTCGTTTTCCCTGCATTGGCTCCCCTGTTATAGCAGTTAGAGTCTCCCATTCCCAGTGCCCAGAGAGGCATGAGAAAAGGTTTCCCGGTAAGGTCAGTGTAAAAACCTAGAATCTCCTTCAATGAATTTCCAACAAAATAGTAACAATCGAACCGGCTTTCATCATGAATAAGCTGCAGTGTATCCTTAAAGGAATATTCTCCTGTTGCATATGTATTCCGCACCGCTCCATAACCATTAGTACTCATATAGAATGTTGCAGGATTGGGGTTACCTCCGTTTTCCCAATTATAATCAATAGTCATTTTAATTGTTTTTCCGCGATGAGAAAAACATCCGTTTTGCATTCCGCCTCCAAAGAACTGCTCCGTTGTGCCTCGTTTCAGATATTGAATAGTTTGTTTTCCATATGTTATGCCCCGGGCCTCTTCCCAGACCAATGTTGAATTATCACCTCGGTACAGGGCCAGTTTTAATGGATATTTATACGCCCTGATTGCAAGATCCGATGTTTTAATCAGAAAATAATCCCCTTCGTCGTGCCATTCACTATTGACAACCCCATCCGGTGTATGAATAATAACATCATTCCCTGCCGGATTAGTGAACTGGCCATTGTAAGCCATCCATACCCTGAACATATTGTCACGTAGTAATTGAATCTTTAACTGCGCCATGTGGCATGAAATGAGGTATTCATTCCCGCTTTTTGTGAAACCGGTTATATTTCCGAGTTCACATGCTTTTGAATACAATTCCATTGATAGTGTATCATTTGACCTGCGCATATCATTTTCCTGGCTGGTATAAAACTTCACCGTATGGATTCCAGGATCTGACAGATCCAGCTCTGAAAAAACAACCCTGGCAGTGTCAATAATACCAAATGGATTTTTTGCAGAGGCATGAATTGTTGCCTTAATCAGAGGTCTTTTATCAAGCTGCAAAAAACAATCGGTATTGGTAACAACCGGTTTTGCGCCCAGGTTAATGACCCTGAAAACCAGTGAATCATTTTTTGTGAATGTATTTCCTTCAGGATGATGAGACTGTAAATCAAATGCCTGTAAATCTGAATCAAGAGCTTCAGAAAGAGATATATCATCTATCATCCAGTACCACTGGTACATATTATGCCACCAAAAACGTACATATACGGTTTTTTTCCCTGCAGCCACCCGGGTGATATTTAATTCTACGTTCATCGGATTCGGACAATCTTCCGTCGGCCCTATTCCATCGTGAACATCATACTCGGTCCAGTTTTTTTCATCACTGCTCACAGCCACAATCAGACCTGATGATTTTTCCGGAACCTCCCATTCCCCCCAGAAGAAATTTTGCTGAAATTTCAATACGACTGATCTCCTCCCTGAACAATTTATTGCAGAAGTCTGAATATAGGCATCGGGCTTGATGCCGGCCTTCTTCCACTTTTTAATGTTTTTTCCCACTTTTACACCGGGGGCAATCTGAATGTGATATCCCCTGCTTTCTGAAGCAATCGGGGGAGCCTGATAATTCCGTCCATAGGAACCCGGATAAGGCTGATCAGTGACGAACCATTCAGTGCTGCTGTCATTTAATGCGACTGATTTCCATCCTTCGGGAAACTTCCCGGAAGCAAAATCTTCTTTCCAGAATACCTTGCCTCCTTCATTCTGAGCAAATAAACCCGATGTGGTAAATATCAGAAGAGTGGCTGTTATCAGTTTTTTCATAAAATGAATACGGTTAATTTAAGTTTGCCAATATATAATAAAATCAGCATTGAACGGTTAAAGTATGAATTTATAAGGCTATGCTCAGAATCTCCTGATTTTAATCGGACACTGCTGTCAAAAACTAATCGATTTGACATTAATCAGAAATTCAATTTAAGTCTCAGAAAAGCAAAATTATAATTCTGGCTATTTCCCTTCGCCAGTTGTCCTTCGAAAGATTGTGTAATGATCGAAAAATCAATATTGTTTGTTAATGAATAAGTAAGTGTCGGGCCGATAAAGATGCCGTTAATTTTTGGAAAATACATACCTGCCAGTGAGATGTTAAACAGTGGTGTCACCGGGTAACTGCCTTCCAGCATAAAGGTAAAAGTAGTAAAAGAGAGATTTTTAGCCGATAAGCTCATGTTGTAAAAATCCATGAAACTGCTGAACCCCGTGCTCTTGTTCTGATTGTACAACACTTCGAACTGAAGCATAAAAGAATTCTTAAATGTATATTGGCTTCCTAATGAAGCAACAAGTATACCAGAGGTATCGGCAAAATGATGTTTCGGCTGGAAATAAGAGATCTCACCATAGAATGATGCCCCTTTTATATTTCCTGACCAACCGGTCCCGATAACATAATCCTGATCATTCAATATCCCTCCCAGGAATTGAATATCATAATTCCATTTATTAAATCGGTAAAGGACCGCAGAAGTAACTTTATGGTTATTATCTTCTTTAACAGCTACTTCTAAATCTGAAGTAGTGGTATTGTAATATTGAAGCCTGATAGCATCGCTTCCTGGCTTTTCAATATAATCGAAATCAAAAAAAGAATATGCGTTGAAAATATCATTTGGATTCCATATAAAGCATTGCCCCCAGTTAATACGTTGCCGTCCTATTCTCAGCTGAAATTTATCTTTGGTGTAATCAATATACGCCCTGTCAATTCTTGAATTGACCAGATACGAGTTACCTGTTGCTATATTATCTGATAATTTTACAAGCCCATTATCAGTATCTATCATTTTTGCATAATCCGGATTGCCTGAGACTGACTCTCCGATAAAAAGCCTGTTTCTCAATTCCAGTGCAGCATTTATATTGTTGGGATTATTATGCCATTTAAAATTAAGGCGGTTATGCACCAGGTTATCAATCGTCCAGTCCCCGTTAATATTTTGGAACATAAATGATTGCATATTTGTGACATAACCGTTAAGTGACAATTTCCGGGGAATAGTATCCTGCCCGAATGCCATAACCGGCATGAGCATTAACAAATATGCCAAACATTTAAAATTCTTATACGCTGATATCTGAAACAACTGCACCATCCTCCAGAGTAATTATCCTTTTTGCCTTGTTTACCACTCTTTGGTCGTGGGTTGAGAAAATGAATGTTATATTTTCCTCCCTGTTCAGCTTCTCCATAATATCCAGAAGATTTTCAGTGGATTTTGAGTCGAGGTTTGCAGTTGGCTCATCGGCAAGGATGAATTTCGGCTTTGATGCCAGTGCCCTGGCTACAGCTACTCTCTGCTGCTGACCTCCTGATAATTTGGCAGGCCGGCTCTCCCTCCTATCTCCCAGACCTACTGCTTCAAGAAGCTCCATTGTTCTTTTTTCCCTTTCTTTTTTGGGTTTTCCCTGCAGGTGCATAATAAATTCCACATTTTCTTCTGAAGTAAATACCGGGATAAGATTATAAGCCTGGAAAACGAAACCGATATTCTTCATCCTGAAATCTGTTTTTTGACGGCCAGAGAGATCATTTAATTTAACACCGTCAATAATTACTTCTCCCTCAGTAGGATCATCAAGTCCGCCTACAATATTCAGCAGTGTTGTCTTTCCTGATCCCGACGGACCAACAACTGCCGTAAACTCACCTGATTCAATTTTAAGATTTATCCCGTTAACGGCATGCACTGGCAATGATTTTTCATCATAAACTTTATGCAAATCTTTAATCTCAATAATGCTCATATCATAGTTTTTAACTGTTTCTGTTTTTATTGTGTCCTGATAGCTTCTGAAGGATTAAGCTTTAATGCTTTATAGGCCGGATACAAAGCTGAGACTATTCCGGCAATAACTACCAGGATAGCTGTAACTATAAGTGATTGTGAATCAATAACAGGATAAACTAATGCGGAATAGCCTATTTCAGAAAAAGCTTCCTTCCAGAAAAAAAGATTAATGCCTGCACTCTCAAAATATTTTGTAACTGCAAAACCAATTATTATACCTGTAACACCACCTGTAAGTGAAAGATAAACTGTTTCAAGCATAATCATGTAAAACACTCTCACCCTGTTCATCCCGATAGCCATTAACATTCCCAGTTCCCTCACTCTTTCCATAATTACCATCAGCATGGTGTTAATAATTCCAAAGCACAAAGCAATAAGGATGACTATTATAAATATATACATGTATTGATTCATCGCACTGACCAGATAGCCTGCTTCAGGACTGAGTTCCTGCCAGTTTTTTACCTCCAGATCAGGGAATTTGCCGGATAGAATTTTTGTCACATTATCTGTATTTTCACTTTTATTTAATAAGACTGCTATTTCATGGGCATCGGTACTATTAAGCCCTGTAATCCGGCCCAGGTCACTGTTTCTAACAAATATATTTGCTTCATCAAACATCATATTATCAGTCCTGTAGATTCCAACTATTCGAAAAGCCCCTGCGGTTATGTTTTTATTAATATCCTGAACAGTTATGACTATTTTGTTTTTTAATTTAACATTTAATTTCTGAGATAATCTCTCACTTATGACTACGGGATTCCTTTCAGTTTCATCAAGATATTTTCCATCGATAATTTCAGAACTCAGTTTTGTGACTTTACTTTCATATTCCGGATCGACTCCCGTGATTTTTACCCCTGTACCTGTTTCCGCAGAAGCTACCATTGAATTTATAATTATCCTTTTGCTTGCCGCAACCACATCAGGTGTTTTACTGATAATATTTACTATACTATCAGCACTGGTTATAATAAGCGAAAACTGATCATTATCAAGGAAATGTGGCTGATGAATCTGGATATGAGATATTTCTGTACCAATAATGGATTGGATCCTGTCGTTGATCATGCCATTGGTAAATGCGGTTAGAAAAACTGCCGCAAAAACCCCAAGTGTTACTGCAGCAATAATAATAAAGCTTCTGAGTTTATTACGCCACAGGTTTCGCCAGGCAAATGAAGAAATCATTACAGTAAAATTTAAAAATTAACTATGTAAAGCTTTATTTATCTTAAGTCTGTTTATGTTGAGAACAGGATACAGACCTATTATCAAAGTAAAAATTAAGATTGTAACAGCCTGGTTATAATAAACAGAAGGCATCATAGAAAAAGACATTACAGGTTCAAATCCCATCTGCAGCATGGTATCTGCAGCTTGTCCGGTTAAAGGAATCGGGTGCAATGTAAAATACCAGGTGATGGGTATGCTTGCTAAAATTCCTGAAATAACTCCGACAAATCCTAATAAAACAGTTTCAAGGACCAGTACATAACTAAGTTTGTACTTCTGCATTCCGATAGCTACAATTACACCGAATTCTTTCCTTCTTTCAGCCATCATCATCATTATCGTTCCAAAAATGCCAAAAGCAATAACCATATAAAGCACTCCTTTTATGATTACCCCTGATGCACGGTCGCTGTCAATCTGCTTCATCAGGATGCTGTTTATCTCCTTCCAATCCATGACTTCATATTTGGTTCCAAGCTTTGAGATCAGCTCATTTTTGACTTTTAATACATCGCCCGGGCTTTTCACCATGACTACAACAGATGTAAGCCTGTCTGAAGCTGAAAAAAGGTCCTGGCAAACTGATAAACTCATATAAACCACTGTTCTGTCAAGTTCAGGCGATGGCTGTTTGATAATGCCACGCACAGGATATTTTCCGGCAGCACTTACTCCGTGATATCCCTGACTTAATAACACAAGAGTATCATTGACACCAAGCTTCAGGTATTTTGCCAGTGCGCTGCCCAATACTACTCCGCTGTCACCCTGAATCAGATAATTCCCATTTATGATTTTTTTTGAAAGATTGGTAATGGAATTCTCATCATCAGGAGCAATTCCTATTACCATAACTCCCTTGGTGATTTCTTCAGAAGAAGCCAAAGCAAAATTTTCCAGCCTGGGAGCAATTGTCGTTATCCCTTTTACCATTGACAGTTCCGGCTTAATCAAAGAATATTCAAGTGAGTTGTTAATTACTTTATCATGCCAGTATCCTTTCAAATGAACCTGTATATAACCGGAATAAAAATTAACAATAGTTTTTATGTACTGGGCATACGAACCCTCCTGCATCGAACTCATGAAAGCGGATAATATTACCCCGAAAAAAATGGATGCCGTTGTAATTAATGTGCGTCGTTTATTTCTCCAGAGATTCCTCCAGGCCAGTTTAAAATAGTGCTCCATAATGACAGTTCAATTGACAGATTTCATATTCTGCTGTGAAAAAAAACTATCAGAAATCGGTTGATTAAAGACAATATTGTTGATTTCAAGGATAGTTTTATTTCCTTTTTTAGTTGCTGGTTCTATTTCCAGTTTTACAGGTATGTCGCGATCACCCATTCTTTTAATGTTATAGGCATTCATTACGTTAACCAGGGTTGAATCTTCATCATAATATTCAGCTTTCCATTGATTGAACCCGTCAACTGTTATCCAGGTAATTATTTTACCCCAGGTTACAGCTGCATCAGGCAGCGGTATAAGCTCAATTTTATAACAGTCCTGGTCCCTTACAATTTCTTTTCCCAATAATTTCTGAGTGTAATCAACAACTATAGAAGACTCCTTAACCAGGTCATCATTAGTGTAATCAGATCCCATCCACGATTGCATCATCATTGAGGGCGGAATTTTTATTATCCTTTCAACAGACGGAATCCAGTTCCACATATCGGTCTTGCGTTTCAGAAATACCTGTCCCTTTTCCTTTGCAGGCGCTGTAATGTATATCAATGAGTATTCTGTTCCTTTTGACCAGGATTTCATTGAAATACTTCTTGACCAGTCGGGACGGATAATAGTCAACGTCATCTCTCCTTTGCTGGTTAAACCCCTTTCTTTGTCATCGGCCTTTTTAACTATCTCCTTTGCAGTAAGTTCCTGTGAATAGTCTTGCTGAAATGGGAATAACAATATGAATCCCAAAAGGCAACTTTGAAATAAATACTTGGTTTTCATGAACATCAAATTTCAAGAACGATATATTTTTAAAATGTGTGCTAAATATCAGAGCTTTGATGAAAACAATGAAATAAATAATACAGAATACGGCGCTGTGGTGCGCGCTCAATCCGCTGCTGCTGTGGAGGATGGAGATGGTGCCGCGGGTTTCGACCTGGCACTTGCTGGCGCAGGGGGCGGTCATCGGGCTGGCGGTTTATTTTGCGTTGAGGTTTCTGGTGGTGGGGTTTCTCCGCCTTGTATGTGGTGAACAGTTACGTGTACCGGGTGATTTTGCGTTTTTGAACTTTGTCAACACCACGGCGCGCGGGCTGTTGCGTCCGCTGCGGGGGCTGCCGCTGCGGGTCGGCCGGGTGGACCTGGCGCCGCTGGCGGGGATGGCGCTGGTGCTGCTGGCGGCGGAATTGGGGCGGCGCGGCCTGGCGCGGCTGCAGCCGTGAAGGGGCGGTTAAGATTAGGAGTGACCCTCACCTCACCCTGACCCTCTCCGATTGCGAATTGCGGATTGCGGATTGGTTTAAACACCAGACCCCTCACCTCACCCTGACCCTCTCCCCTCCCATCGGATGGAGCGGAGAGGGGAGAGCAGTCCGGAGATGAATCGGTTCCACGGACTTTTGTTGAGCAACGGCCGGCTCAGGGGATGGGGATCAGGATTAAGATTGAGATTAAGATGAGCATTAAGATTAGGATGGGGAGGGGGGAAGGTTTCAGAGCATCAGAATTATTGAGGACTGGTCATTGGAAGACGGTGGGCGCAAATGGACGGCATGGACGGCATGGACGGGGGAAAGGCAAAAGGTGAGAGGAAAAATGCGGTTTCAGGACTATTGAGAATTGGTAGCAATACGCGCAACTGAAAAATCGAAGGCAAGCTAC
>CAVVGP010000018.1:0-9623 GCA_963747625.1 uncultured Bacteroidales bacterium
GTACAAGAATATTTACATCTTCTCCGGAAGCTATAACATGATCAAGTCCTCCATAGCCGATATCATATGCCCAACCGTCGCCACCAAAGATCCAGTGTGATTTTTTAACAAGATATTGTTTCAGGCTCAAGAATTTCTTTAGCAACTTCCGATTTTTCCTTTGTACAGGCTGTCAACAACTTTTGCGGATGCTATCTTTTGAAGCTTCGGCATTATCTTTTCCCTTCAGCCACTCTTCAAAAATGGCTCTTGTTTCAGCGCTTACAGTATCCTTCAGTAAGAGCATTTTTCATCCGAAGAGCTATCCGTTCCCTCAGTTTTGAGCACCAAGTGACAACCCGAATCCATACTCGGCATTATCTTCAAACAGTGAGTTTGCCCATGCAGGTCCATGACCATTTTTATTATAGTGTAAGGCGTGGAAGGAGCAGAGCCTCCATAAATTGAGGAACATCCTGTTGCATTTGAAACTATCATCCTGTCGCCAAAAAGCTGTGTGATTGCTTTTATATAAGGTGTTTCACCGCAACCTGCACAGGCGCCTGAGAATTCAAACAAAGGTTGTGAAAACTGGCTGTTTTTGACATTCACAAATTTATCAACAATAGTATCTTTATACCCAACTTTTTCATGCATGTAAGTCCAGCGTGGAATTTCTTCAAGCTGTGACTCAAGAGGTTTCATGATCAAAGCCTTATTCTTCGAAGGACAAACATCAGCGCAGTTGCCGCAACCGGTACAATCAAGAACGCTGACCTGCATCCTGAACTGGAATTGTTTAAGAACACCCGGAATACCCTTAATGGTATTTGTTCCGGCCGGTGCTTTTGCCAATTCATCTTCAGTAAGCAGGAAAGGACGAATAACTGCATGAGGACAAACATATGAACACTGGTTGCACTGAATACATTCATCTGGCTGCCATTCCGGCACATTGACTGCAATGCCGCGTTTTTCGTATTGTGAAGTACCTGATGGGAAAGTTCCGTCTTCCCTTCCAACGAATGCACTTACAGGAAGATCATCACCTTTCATACTGTTAATCGGTTCCATGACTTCACGTATGAAATCAGGAATATTCCGTGTGTCGGATTTCTTTCAACTTTTATATTCTGCCCATTCTGCAGGAATCTCAACTTTTTCAACATTACTGCCTTTATCAACGGCAGCATAGTTCATTTTAACAACATCTTCTCCTTTTTTGCCATAGCTCTTATAAATAGCTTTCTTCATTTCTGATTCGGCTTTTTCATAAGGAATAACATTGGCAACTTTGAAGAATGCAGCCTGCATAATTGTATTGGTGCGGTTTCCAAGCCCGAGTTCTTCAGCAATTGAGTGGCATTAATAATATAAAAGTTAATATGGTTTTCGGCCATGATATTTCTTCATATGGTCAGGAAGACGTTTTTTTGTTTCTTCAGCATCCCAGATTGAGTTAAGAAGGAAGGTGCCGTTTTTCTTCAATCCTTTCAGCATATCATATTTTCAAGATATGAAGGAACATGGCATGCAACAAAATCGGGTGTGTTGACAAGATAGGGCGAACGTATAGGTTTATCACCAAAACGAAGATGAGAAGTTGTTATACCACCTGATTTTTTTGAGTCATAAGCAAAATATGCCTGGCAATATTTATCAGTGGAATCACCAATAATCTTAATCGAGTTTTTATTTGCACCAACAGTTCCGTCAGAACCCAAGTCCATAGAATTTAGCTGAATAAGTGCCCGGAAGGGCAACATGTATTTCAGGAAGAACAGGAAGAGATTTGAATGTAACATCATCAACAATACCAACTGTAAACTGGTTCTTTGGTTCTTTCAAGTTTCATATTCTCAAAAACCGACAGCAATCATGCTTGGAGTGGTATCTTTTGAACTGAGTCCATAACGGCCGCCGATTATCAGAGGTCTTTCCTGCCTGTCGTAGAACATCTCTTTTATATCGAGGTAAAGATGGTTCTCCATTAGCTCCGGGTTCTTTGGTCTTGTCAAGAACAGTTATTTTTTTAACTGATTTAGGGAATACATTAAAGAAATATTTTGAAGAGAAAGGACGATACAGATGAACGCTGATAAGTCCGACTTTTTCGCCTTTTGCACTCAGGTAATCAATAGTTTCCTTTATGGTTTCAGTTACTGATCCCATGGCAATAATAATATTTTCAGCATCCGGGGCTCCATAATAAGTAAATGGTTTATATTCCCTACCGGTAAGTTTCGTGATTTCTGCCATATAAGAGTTAACGATATCCGGAATAGGCTCATAGAACTTATTTATTGATTCTTTTGCCTGGAAGAAAATATCAGGGTTTTGCGCTGTTCCTCTTGTAACAGGATGTTCAGGATTCAATGCATTTTCACGGAATTTTGTGAGTGCTTCAATATCAATAAGTTTCTTCAGATCTTCCATGTCAAGATACTTCAATTTTCTGAACTTCAGCAGATGAACGGAATCCATCAAAGAAATGCATAAAAGGAATTCTTGATTTGATAGCTGAAAGATGAGCTACACCTGCAAGATCCATAATTTCCTGAACACTTCCGCTGGCCAGCATTGCAAAACCGGTCTGCCGTGTAGCATAAATATCGCTATGATCACCGAAAATTGAAAGAGCATGAGCAGCTACTGCCCGTGGCACTTACATGAAATACTCCCGGTAAGAAGCTCTCCTGCAATTTTGTACATATTAGGGATCATAAGAAGCAATCCCTGTGAGCAGGTAAATGTTGAACATAAGGCACCTGCCTGTAGAGCTCCATGCAATGCGCCTGCAGCACCTGCTTCAGATTGCATTTCAACTACCTTAACCTGTTCTCCGAAAATGTTTTTTAATCCGTTGGCAGCCCATTCATCAACGAATTCTGCCATTGTGGAAGATGGTGTGATAGGATATATGCAAGCTACTTCGCTAAACATATATGCAACATGCGCTGCGGCCTGATTGCCGTCGCATGTTATAAATTTTTTTGTTCCCATTGTGATTTATATATGTGATTTAAAAGTATGTTAAAAAATTCGGTGCAAAAGTATAAAAAATTTCCGCTTATTATCCTCCATTCATTGAAATGAGGAATTCTTCATTCGACTTGGCCTGTAATAACCTGTCGCGCAGGAATTCCATAGCTTCAACGGAGTTCATGTCAGTAAGGAAATTACGCAAAACCCATATTTTTTGAAGGATATTTTTATTAAGCAGAAGATCTTCCCTGCGTGTGCTTGAAGCAGGAATATCAATTGAAGGGAAGATTCTTCTGTTTGAAAGTTTACGGTCAAGCTGCAATTCCATGTTACCGGTTCCTTTAAATTCCTCAAAAATAACATCATCCATTTTTGATCCTGTTTCAGTAAGAGCAGTAGCAAGAATTGTAAGTGATCCGCCGTTTTCAATGTTACGGGCAGCACCAAAAAATCTTTTTGGTTTATGAAGGGCATTGGAGTCAACACCTCCCGAAAAACTTTGCCCGATGCAGGAGCAGTCGTATTGAAAGCTCTTGCAAGCCTTGTTATTGAATCAAGAAGAATTACAACATCATGACCGCACTCCACAAGCCGTTTAGCTTTTTCAAGAACAATATTGGCAACACGGCAATGACGTTCTGCCGGCTCATCAAATGTGGAAGCAATGACTTCAGCTTTCACATTCCTGGCCATATCGGTAACCTCTTCAGGCCTTTCATCAATCAGTAATATCATAAGGTAAACTTCCGGATGATATTTGGCGATTGCATTGGCAATCTCCTGAAGCAGAATCGTTTTACCGGTTTTTGGCTGTGCTACAATAAGACCGCGTTGTCCCTTTGCCAATTGGTGTGAACATATCAATTACCCTTACTGATAAAGATCCTTCTCCCGGGCTGGCAAAGGGTAAATTTCTCATCAGGGAACAGAGGTGTCAGAAAATCGAAAGGAACTCTGTCTCTTATAAAATCAGGACTTCTTCCATTGATTTCATCAACTTTAATAAGCGGAAAATATTTTTCGCCTTCTTTTGGCGGTCGGATCGATCCTTTTATCGTATCGCCGGTCTTAAGTCCGAAAAGTTTTATCTGCGACTGGGATACATAAATATCATCAGGAGAATTAAGATAATTATAATCGGGAGACCTCAGGAACCCGTATCCGTCAGGCATGATTTCAAGCACACCTGTATTATATATTATACCTTCAAAATCATAAGGTCTTTCTTTTTTATCCTCTCTGACCGGTACTGCCTCTGGAATAACCTCTTTTACAGGCAGATCGACGATTATATCACCGAAATATTCATCGGAAGAGGTTTTTGGTTCATCCACAGTGATATCACCATTAAGTGATGATAAGGAATTATCCATCAATGGTTCCGGAACTGGCTCTGATCTGTGTTTTTCAAGACTTAATGATGAAGATTGGAAAACTTTCCTTCCTTTCATTTTTTTCTTCAAATTTTTGATCAGTTCTCCACCTAGGAGCTTTCCTGTTATCAGCCAACTGTTCAGGTTTTTTAAAAGATCGGGTCTTTCATCATTTTTTTCCGGTTTTTTTACCTGTTCCTGCCAATCGGCTGGTCTGGGTTCTGGTCTCTTAACTCCATCAGGGGAAACAGACATAACTGATTCTATTGATCTTTTTACGACAGGTTTCAGTGTCCGAGGACGTTTCCCTCTTCGCAGGGTAACATCAGATTCCGGGTTCTCAGCTTCAGAAGAAAATGGAATCTCCGCTGGTTCTGGTTTAGCCTGGATATTTATTTCAGGCGCATCAATGGCCTGTTGATCAAGGATTTTATAAATCAAATCCTGCTTTTTTAAAGATTCTGCTTTTTTGATTTTAAGTTCCTTTGCTATTTCCTTTAATTCAGGAAGCAGTTTCTTACTTAATTCAAGAATGTCGTACATACTGTAATGATAAATGGAATATAAGAGATTTTAATGATTTTGTTGGAAACAAGGTTCAAGATATGAAAATGAACCCGATGGATTATGCTATAACTATTTCACATATCCTAAAAATCGCTGCAATATTAAAAAAAAATGCTAATATATTCCGTAATAAATGCTATCAAAAATGCAACGGAGTTTATCAAATCAATTAATAATTTGATATTCAGTATGTAAAATAACGTTGCAATTTACTAAAAAAGTATTATTCACAAAAAAAAATAAGTATTTTATATTGTAAAGTTTTTTTTTTTACTAAAATTGTGCCTATTGCCTGATCTCTATTCGAAAAACTAAAAACTGGCCTGTAAATGCGTCAGCTTAAGATAACAAAACAGGTTACTAACCGTGACACTCCATCGCTGGACAAATATCTTCAGGAGATTGGAAGAGTGGATCTTATTTCTCCCGGAGGAAGAGGTTATTCTGGCCAGAAGGATTAAATCGGGTGAAACTGAAGCCCTTAGAAAACTTGTGAAAGCGAATCTTCGTTTTGTTGTATCAGTTGCAAAACAGTATCAGAACCAGGGGATGAGTCTGCCGGATCTGATAAATGAAGGCAATCTCGGTCTTATGAAAGCCGCCCAGCGTTTTGATGAGACAAGAGGATTTAAATTCATTTCATATGCAGTATGGTGGATTCGTCAGGCAATTCTTCAGGCTCTTGCTGAACAGGCAAGGATTGTCAGGCTTCCTGTTAATAAAATTGGTTCAATTAACCGGATAAACAGGGCGTTTGCACGGCTGGAACAGGAATATGAAAGAGAACCTTCATCCCAGGAGATAGCCGAAATACTCGAAATGATTCCTGAGGAGGTGAAGGATGCTCTGAAAACAATGGTCGTACTGTCAGTATGGATGCGCCTATAAGTTCCGAAGAGGATAATAATATGTATGATGTTCTTCAGAGTGCCGATACTCCGAGTCCTGATAAAAACCTTATTAATGAATCCCTGGCATATGAGATCGAAAGAGCGCTCAGTACGCTTTCTCCCAGGGAATCGAAGGTACTGAAATTATACTTTGGTTTAGGAATGAAACATCCATATACTCTCGAGGAGATAGGTGAGGAGATTGAGTCTTACCCGGGAAAGGGTGAGACAAATAAAAGAAAAAGCCATCAAAAGGATCCAGTTTACAACACGTTGCAGGATACTGAAATCATACCTGGGATAACAATTTGTTACTATCTTTGCCAAAAGTTTTAAATGGACCACCTTGTATCCCCATCTCTGCTTGCAGCCGATTTTGGCAATCTCGAAAATGAAATCCGGATGATAAACAGAAGTGAAGCCGACTGGCTTCACCTTGATATCATGGATGGTGTTTTTGTGCCGAACATATCTTTCGGATTCCCTGTAATCAAAGCTAGTAAAAAAAATAGCAGCAAAACCGCTCGATGTACACCTTATGATAATCGATCCAGACAGGTATCTGAGCCGGTTCAGTGAAGCAGGAGCGAATAACCTGACTGTTCAGTATGAAGCCTGCACTCATCTGAACCGGACAGTGAACGAGATACGGAACCTCGGGATGAAAGCCGGCGTGGCACTAAATCCTCATACTCCTGTCTCTACTCCTGAAAAATATACTTCCTTATATCGACATGGTACTTATAATGACTGTCAATCCGGGTTTCGGAGGACAATTATTTATCAAGGAGAGCTATAATAAGATAAGCGAACTTCATAAAATGATTGATGCAGGGGGTTATAATGTTTTAATTGAAGTAGATGGCGGTATTGATACTTTAAATGCCGCAAAGCTTATTCAGTCAGGTGTTAATGTTCTTGTTGCAGGCAGTTCGGTATTTAGTTCATCTGATCCGGACAGGGACAATCTGGAAATTGAAAAAACTAAGCTGAATCCTTGGCCCGTTGTATCCGGAGATCCTGGGCACCTCGATAAAACAAAATCTGCTTTTGCATGTACAGCCATTTGTGGCCGTTAATAATATCATGATTCATTTACATCCCCGGTACTGGTCATTTCAGAAATATAACTGATATATATCCTGCAGCTTTTCAGGCAGAAACCATCTAATCTCTTTATCCTTTCCCCACCAGGTCAACTGTCGTTTTGCATATCTCCTGCTGTTCCTTTTTATGAGTTCAATAGCTTTGTCTTTAGATATTTTACCGTCAAAAAAATCAAAAAATTCCTTGTAGCCAACACTATTCGGAGCATTGAGGTTTCTGAAATTATAGAGTAATCTGTGCTTCCTCTTCAAGACCTGTATTGACCATCTCATCAACCCTGGAATTAATTCTTTCGTATAGGATCTTCCCTGGTCTCTGGAGTCCGATCTTGATTATACTGAAATCTCTTTCTCTTTTTTGTTTTCTGAGAAATGAAGAATATGGTCTTCCTGTTGTTTCACATATCTCAAGAGCCCTTATTATCCGCTTGTAATTTTTCAGATCGACATTTGCATAATATTCAGGATCAAGAAGTTTTAATGCAGCTCTCAACCCTTCTATTCCATTTTCCCTGTATCTTGCCAATATATTTTTCTCTTATGTAGGTATCAATATCGGGGATATCATCAATGCCATGGCAGACAGAATCGATATACAATCCTGATCCACCTGTCAATAGAACGATATTGTTTTTAGCGAAAAGCTTCGGAAGAAGCTCCAGAACATCTCTTTCGTAAAGACTTGAACTGTAATAATCTTCAACTGATATGAATCTTATGAAATGATGTCTGATTGTTTTGAGCTGCAGCTCAGAAGGAACTGCAGTGCCGATTTTCATTTCCCTGAAGAATTGCCTGGAGTCGGCTGAAATAATTTCACATTTAAAATGACTGGCGATATCAATTGAAACATCAGTTTTGCCGACCCCTGTCGGACCAAGCAGAACTATCAGAAATTTTTCATTAAGATTTGAGCCCTTCAGAGGATTATTCTTCGTCCTCGTTTAAGATTTTCTATATTTTCGAAATCCGGAAGAGTTTCTTCATCATCCCCGTTGAGGAAGAGGTCATCAACTTCAGGTTCATCATCATCATCATCATCATCGGAAACAACAATATTATTATAGAGTTTCCTTGAAGTTCCTCCAAAAATTACCTGTTTGGGAGGGACTCCTTTTGAATTTGTACAGGAAGGATATTCACGGCCTTCAATCTCTTTTGCCTCCCCCGTATACTCAACAAAGAGAGATCTTTCATTAAAAAAATCGAATACATAGAGCAATTTCTGGTTCTTTCTGAAAATAATATCTTCCAGGACAGCAACTTCCATCGTTGAAGAACCTGTTCCCATATCAAAAAGAGTAAATTCCTCCTCTTTTTCCCAATTGTCTGTTGCCATAAAAAATGAAGCCATCTGGGATTTATCAAACTCCAGTTCATCCTGAATCTGGTTATGAAAATCCAATAATGTATGCGTATCAAGAAATTCAAATTCCCTGACAAATGACTCATCTTCATCTGATAACACTACAAATTTGTATACCATAATATGTATTAATTCGATGGGTGCAATATAATATTTTTTAGATTACAATATTCCTGCTATATTTTTTTTTAGAAGAAATTCTATTGTGTCAATTCCGTCAGCATAATCCCACAGATGAGGCGACTGGGCTTTGCCAAACGGAATGGCCTGTTTGCTGACAATACATTGAATTTTTTCTTTCAGGAGCTCTGTTTTCTGTTTTACAGCATCTTGAGATTCATAATATTCATAATAAAGCACAGAAACCGGGGAGGAAATCTGTAATCTTCTTTCATCATCAGATAACCGGTATCGAAAAAAGTCTCTTTATTAACCAGATATACTGCTTTATTAAAATCATAATTGTTTGCATATTTTGAATGGCCTGTAATTGCTTTAAATTTGTCCCAGCATCCTGCAATTGAATTTAAATCATATCCTTCTGGCAGATAAATCTTTGATACATTCCTGCATCCCAATCCAAAATATGAGAATATATCCGTTCCAAGATCTTCCAATTCATCTTCCGTTTCGTCTCCTTCTAATATAGCTATACTGTTGCTGTTTTTTCTGATAATATTCGGATATTTTCCAAAATAATACTCAAAGTACCTTGAGCTGTTATCACTGCCTGTGGCAATTACAGCATCAAAATTTGTGAGATTGCCTTCAGTGAATTCAATTCTATCTTTGAAACCGGGGATTAATTGAACATAGGATATCACTTATATAGAGAATCAGTTCATAATCTTTTGAACTTGTTTTTGCAATCAGATTATTTCCGGTAATGAGCACTGAAAGAAAGTCGTGAAAACCTGCAAGCGGAATATTTCCTGCCATAATTACACCAACCCTCATTGGTTTTTTCCTGTTATTGAGCCGGGATAGGCATTGGTCCATTTTATAAGATTTTCCTCAGTCAGTTCGTTTGCAATCGCGGCAATCGCCATTCTCACATTTTCAGATGTGAACCAAGGGTTATGTTTATGCTGATTATCAATCAATGAATGCAGTAGGGACCTGTCGTTAACGGTCCCTACTGCATATTTTTTCCAAATTTATCATTTTAAAAATTCCTCAAAGCTTCACCTAATAGGGCAAACGATTTTATTCTGTCTTCAAGATTCATACACTGAATAATTACACGGGAACTTTGGTATTTTTGATAAATAAAATGGAGGACCTGTTTTAACTTGTCCCTCCATCAGAAATTATTACTTATTTTAAACTAAATAAATGTTATTCTATATATAAATCA
>CAVVGP010000019.1:0-7828 GCA_963747625.1 uncultured Bacteroidales bacterium
GTTCGTTTGAGTCGCATAAAGGAAAAGACATTAAGCTTAAAGCTTTTTGTATCAAAGGAGATAACTAATGACGATAACTTTATTAATCATTATGAATGCATTTCTCTTTGGAGTTGGTTTTGTTGCTGGATATTTCTGGAGAGAAAAGGAATGACGTTTGAAAAAGAATGCCTAATCACTATAACGATAGGCACATTGAGCACGATGCTTTTGTGCTGGCATGTTAGTGGTAAGACAGTCAGACTTAAAGCATGAGATAGAATTGTTAGAGATGGACATAAGAAGTTTTGAAGCAAGGCTAGGGAGTAACAACCAATGAGCAATGAAGATATAACGCCAGAGTTTTTAATGCGTTCAATCGTACTGGCCATGCAGAAGTTAAGCGTGGCCAATGGGATACAGCATTAGAAGTATTGGAAAAGCTAGAGGCTGATGCATCTTATTACTTTGAGCAACAAAGACAGGCGGCCATTATGTTTTTAGCATTGCTAATAAAAATCACTTAATTTTTTAAAAATCTCCTACATTTGTTATTCAATGAATTGTTTATACGAAATGATAACTTATTCTTTATGAATGAAAAACCTTTAAAAGTATTAATAACAGGAGGGGACAAGGGGACTTGGACGAAAAATAGCTGAGCATTTGTGCAAACAAGGCCATGAAGTGTATGTTTTTAAGTAAGACAAACAAGACCGAAATAGATCCTGTTTATTCTTCAATTTTAGCCGGATATTTTCAGTGTGACCTGAGCAATATTGATGAGATTGAAGAATGCTTCGGGATACTAATAAAAGAAAGCGAACGGATAGATGTTCTGATAAATAATGCAACAGTGAGGCAGTTTAAAAAATTAGAAGAGTTTCAAACAAGTGAAATCCAAAGAAATATTAATGTTGACTTTTTAGCTCCTGTAATTCTGGCAAATCTCTGTTTGCTAATTATGAAGGAGAATAACTTTGGGAGAATCATTAATATCTCATCAATTTCGTCATATAAAGTTTATAGTACCGGAAGCCTTTATTGCAGCAGTAAAAGTGCCTTGAATTCTTTTAGTGAAATTCTGAGTAAAGAGTTAATCAAATTAGACGGAACTATAACTGTCAATACACTTTGTCCGGATTCATTTAGTAAAATTAATGGCACTTTGCTGAAAAATTATCACTGGATTATGGATTCCATTTTGTCAGATATCGATCGAATTATTAAATCCGGATCCAATAGAATTATAGTCAATGAAATTACGTTCAAACACCGGTTAAGTGAAAGTTTCCGCTTTATTAAAAGAGCTTTTCGGATATTAATATCTTAGTCAGTTCCGGAATGTTCATTAATTTAATCAATCAGAAATTAGCTGGAACGAGGAGACAAAGATTATTTACCGGACAGTAAGCAAAAAAGGGCAGGATTGATTTATTCATAAACTTTGTAAACCTTTGTCTAATCCTCTGTGGTTCTTTGTGGTAAAGAATTTTTTACTACAAAGTTTCTCTGAGGCAAACACTAAATAACCCAAAGGGAAACAATGAATTAATAAAATTTATGAATAAGAAAGGCTTAAATATTACATTTTAAAATTCCGGATGCTTTTAATTGTTCCGAAAGGGGTATCTAACAGCGATACTTCAATTGTATAATTCCCCGCTCTTATATCATTATCAAGAACAAAAGAAATCCTGCTCTGGCCAAAAGAAGAAATGTTTATGTCCTGTGTCTTTTCCAGGATTATTTTTTCGTTATTCAGTAACCTGAGCCTTATTTTCCCTTGCCAGTCTTTATCAAGGTCGTTTATTGCGATGACTGGAATGTTCTGAACTATCCCTTTTCTGATTGTATCGTCCCAAAAATCAATCATCAAACCTATAGGGGAGAAAGCATCCCGTACAAAGCTGTAAAAATGGGGCTCCCATTTCAGGTTCCTCAGGTCGATCCAGTTGTCGCATGTCTGACCATCGGGCCTGTCATAGCCCAGTCCGGTAAAATACATTACACCGGCAGCTTTTCTGTGGCAACGCCAGAATTCGAGTTTCAGCAGCAATGTATTGGGCACTTAATTTCCTGCGATCATCCGCAGTCGCATTTTTGCCCAGAAGATTTTCAAATAGCTTTTTGGTAAGTGTGGTAGGGCTTCCATCGCGGTTCAGCCAAAGCCACCCATATTCATTGATAATAACCGGGTAAGTGCCGGAATTTTTCATATCATTGCCTTCAGGAATAATGCTGGCTTTTGCCAGATCTTTTAATTTAAAATCAGCATCATAAAAATGATATGGATGCGACTCAAATATATCATTCTCTGAGCGAGAAATACTGTAGCTGTTATCCCAGCTTCTGCCCGATAAATCGAGAGATCTGACCCTGGCTATTGCCGTATCAATGGAAGGTTCAGCTAACCGGGTTTCGTTGCTGGCATCCCAAATGACTACAGACGGATGATTCCAGCGCTCCTGCATCCATTCCCTGAACTCCCCGGCAAGTTCATCACCGCTTAATTTTTTTATCCATTTATTCCAGTTTGTAGCTCCGTACCAGATAGGAAATTCATCCTGGATCAGGAACCCTTCTTCATCGGCAATATTGTACCATTCTTCAGGTGGAAAACCGATACAATTGCGATATGAATTCCACGCCATATCCTTTTTAAACTCCTTGTGCATTTTTCTTACCCAGCCATAGTCCCAGGGAAGGTTTCCGCACAATGAATCTTCAAAAAAACGATACATTGAGATGTTTGTACCCCTCAGGAAATATGGTTTTCCATTAAGCATGGCCTGGTGAGTAACGGGATCAAAATGAAGTTCACGCATGCCAAAACGTGTTTTATAAGAATCCCCGTCAGTGTTCACTTCCAGTGTGTATAAAAATGGTGTTTCAGGAGACCAGAATTCACAATCCTTTATTGGAATATCAACGTTTACTGTCTTATCACTGTTAGCGTTCAATAATATTTTCCCGGTAGTGTATTCCCCTGCAATGATTCCGGATTTTACTTCCTTTATTTTAAAAGAAATTTTTGAAGAGGAGGAAGCCCCGGTATTGTGAAGAATGGTTTGAATACAGGCCGATTTTTTCTTAATGTTCGGTGCTACCTGAACATTAATTATATACGGCGTTCCGCTTAAAATAAGATCAACATTATCAAATATTCCGGATATGTAGTGTTTCTTTTCATAATCAAAACCATCAGGAATATCCTGTGGTAATGAGTTCCTGCAAGAACCCACTGAAATAATCAATTCGTTCTCCCCTTTATGGATTGATTTTTTCAAATCGAAAAAACCTGGGGTAAAACAAGGCAAATGCTCACCGATATAAGTTCCATTCAGATAAACCCTGGTACCAAACATTGCTTTTCCTACTTTCAGGAGAGCAATTTCAGGAATATTTTGTGTTATGGTGAAGGTGCGACGGTACCAGTAACTCTCACGAAGACTATCCTGCTGGTGATAAAATAAGTCCAGGTTTTTATCAATGGAAATCCTGTCAGCTACAGGTGGTGCAGCATCAATAAAAGCCGGCATCGCCATTGTAACCAGTCCCGGGACAGGGATTGTACGGTCAAATTTTGCAGGGACGACATCTTTTTCACCATCGGCTATCTGCCATATACCGTTTAGCGAAATGGTGTCTCTCTTTAATGTGCTTTGTTTACAACCTGCAAACAATATTGTACTAAGTAACAAAACATAGAAGATGGCATTCTTTTTCATAGGTACTCATTTTTTCATACGAAGGGAGGGAACGATTCTTTTTCAAACCAGTGCTTGTGGTGCAATAACAGGTCAATACAATAATCCTGTTGTTTATCATTTTATTAATAGAAACCTTAATATGCAATTTACAGAAAATTTGTTCTTTGATGACCTTTGAGATCTCTTTTTTCAAAGGCTCTTCTATGGATAATCAAAATGCATCTCTTTATTAAAATAGCAATAAACTATTAATCGCTGACTCATAAATTTCTGCTGGAATATGTATTAAATTTGAAGTCATATAAATTTCAATCTTAAAAAATGAAGACAGTACTCTTAATTAATGACAGTTCTTTCAAATACGTTAAAAAAAGTCATTTTTGAACATAAATACTAAAATAACCTGATATCTCATGGAAGAAGAACCTGGTTTCTTCTACCGGCTTATATAATAAAGTCAAAACAAGCACGTTTAATATCTGATGCTCAGCAAATACAAGGCCTAAAGTATTTTCAGAAATGAAAATGGATCTGTTATATGTCACCATTCTGACATTTGTTTATGACGGTCACCCTGGTAATCATTATTGATCAGCAGGGCTACTCTGAATAAAAAACATTTACCAATAAACTGAAGAAGGCAGATATGAGAAAAGTTAAAACGATTATCACAATTGCCGGTGTTTTTGTACTTTTATTTTCTTCCGGGAATATATCAGATAATATTGATCATTTGGATGGATTAAATTCTGTTCAGGTAAGTACAAAATCAGTTCAGACAAAAACAAAATCCACGCAGACTAAATCCAAATCCACCAAAAAGAGTTCAACACCTGTTCCAGTAAATAAGGACAAAATTCCGGGAACTGTCATGATCGGGACACAAACCTGGGAAATGGCAAATCTGAATGTAATCACATTCCGGAATGGAGATACAATTCCTGAAGCCAGGAACAATAAAGAATGGGTAGCTGCCGGTGAATCGGGGAAACCTGCATGGTGTTACTATAATAATGATCCTGCGCTTGGTCTGAAATATGGTAAACTATATAACTGGTACGCAGTGAACGACCCCAGAGGTTTGGCTCCGGCCGGCTGGACTCTGGCGGGTGATGCCGATTGGGCAAAGCTGATCAGTTATCTTGGAGGAATGGGAGCTGCCGGAAGCAAAATGAAAAGCACCAGCGGATGGATTGAAGGGAACATAGGCACCAATGAATCGGTTTTGAAGGTTTCCCAGGAGGTTACCGTGTTGAAAATGGATTATTTCAAAATCTTGGCAGCATCGGTATATGGTGGAGCTCAACAGAAAGCAATAATCTTAATGCCGTTGACCATTACCTTGCATTGAATAATAGTATAAGCAGGAGCAACAGTCCTAAGCAACGCGGGGAATCAGTTCGTTGTATCAGGAATTAACATATACCCAGGTATGTTGTCATTTGTCTCCTCTTATTCGCGTAATCCTTTAAGAAATCCGTAGGTGGCCGGCTTATAATGGTAGATAGTATCAAAGAGAAGAGGCCAGTCCTTACGATGAAAATACCACGGAATCCAGCTGTCTGAATCACCGACATTCCAGGTGGTAATCCCAAAACGCTGTACCTCAGGAATGCGATTGTAAGTCTGGCTATAATATTCGAACATGGCTGCCTGTTTAATCTCCAGATCTGATGTAAAAGCAATATCCCGGTCGCTATTTGGGTTTACTGAAATATCCGGTTCCCGAAAAAATGTATCTTAAGTCCTGGTGGGCGACAAGCTGCATAACATTGTTTGTCATTTCGCTGGTGTCGGTATAAATATTAATATGACATTGAATACCAAGTCCGTCTAATCTAATGCCTCGGTTTTTGAAATCTGATACCAGCGACAGAATCGCATTAACTTTTACCTGAGAAATTCCTGCCCGTAATCGTTATAAAACAGGAGAGCCTCCGGATCGGCTTCATGCGCATATTGAAATGCACGGGCAATATAACCGTTGCCAAGGCGCTGTCCCCATATACTGCCATTACCCGGATTTAATGGAATCTCAGACACGAACTGCTCCGTTATCGTCGCGAAATGCCTCATTGACAACATCCCACGATCGAATCTTCCCTTTGTAATCAGATACCTCGCCTTGAATATGGTTCCTGAACAAATCTTCCAGGCAGCAGAATCACCCTGGAATTGAGTTACCCAATGGGGCAAAGCCTGGTTCCAGATGAGATTATGTCCATGGAATCTTTGATGGTGGTTGACGAAATAACTTAGAAGATAATCACCATCAGTAAAATTAAACTGATTGGGCTGAGGTTCAACCCAGTCAAACTTAAGGACATTCTCTGAAGTATGCTGCTAAACTCGCTGCTTACAGTCATTTCATATTCAGTATTATTTTGTAAAAGATCAGGGGTTACCGCAGCACCAATGGGAAAAAGAAGCGACATCTTTTAAAACTGCAACACCAACAGAATTATTTTCTGAATCTTGGAGATGATTTGCGGCACGAAGTGATAATGATTCCTGCAATCAGAGCAAGTATGATCAACCTCATTATAGATATGAAGAAATGGTTTTCTTTAAAACGGGTACAGTTCATAAAATTTTTATAGTTCAATTCAATATATAAAACAGGGAGAATCAAAGATAAATAAATATTAAGAAGTCAGAAATCTTGAATGATTTTGGTTACTGATTACCCTACACTTCCTTATAATTTTATAAATGAATGAAATTAATCCATAGGATATCATTTAAAGGCTAATGGACATGATAGCAATACTTTGGAGGTAATAACCCTCGGCGATCAGATTGCAACTAACTTATCTAACAATAATATAAAGGTTGGACTTCAGCCTTTTGTGTGGACGACTTTTTACTGCTTAACACTGTCAGGTGCATTTGCTTTACTTTTTCAAAAAGAAGGTATTAATTCTGACCGGCTGATAGTTTAATTTGATAACAAATCATATTAAAATATTAAATAGTTATTAATTTGTCATTTTAATTTGATGATGTTTCATTCCCATGAAAATAATTTCTTTAATATGTTTATTTTCAATAGTTTTTTTATCATGTGAAAAACTTTCCAATAATTCTGTTGCTCCCAGGACCTTGTTATTTGAAGATGATTTCGACAACCTTTCACTTGATACCCTCAGTCCTCCATCAGGGTTACAGAACTGGGCGACTTACACGTCGGGTGGAATGTGCATCACCTGATCGGCAATAATGATCAATGTTATAAAACTTTCTATCCGCATGTAAGTGTTGTTCTGCACGAAACTACTGGTGAAAACTCAACAATTAAATTATATGGTATGAAAACACCGGATGTGGACTCCTCAAAAGTTGACCACCTGCCATATGTTGGGGGCATGCTTAGTAGTCAGGTTCATCATTCGCAATTATATGGTTACTGGGAAGTCAGGGCAAAATTTACCATTTCTAAATCTCAGCACTGGGGAATTTGGATGGTTCAAACCAATAATGAAGGTCCGGGTGAAATTGACATTGTTGAAGTAGTAGGCGATGGAATTAATCCGATCAACAATGTTTATATGACCCAGCACGGAAGTTCTAATGATTATATGACTACTATCCCGGATGTCACGATTGACCAGTTTCATGTTTATGGATTAGAATGGAGTTCCACCCAAATTATCTGGTATATTGACGGTGTCGAGACAAAAAGCATACCTAATTATATTTTCAGCCCGATGTATATTATGATTACTCCTGAAATTGCAAATGTCTGGGCGGGTCAGCTGATAGCACTACTATATGGCCAACAATTTGCGAACTTGATTATATAAGAATTTATAATAGAAATGAAATTGTCGGTGGTCACTTCACGGCTATAAAATATATAAAGGATTATCTAAGTCAGAAATTCGTTTGCTTTGGCAGGGAGATTATTATTTATGATATATATCTGCATTTGCACGTTATTTTAATTGCATTACGGGTGGGGTGCTCGAATATAAAAGCCGGAAGTGCAGGTTTGGACACTGCCACGTCTTATCAACTGTTCAATCAGAAAACATCCAAAGTATCTGGCATGCTGTCCCCTCTGGATTGGTAAACCTCGACGTTTCTACTCAACCTTTAACTTTACCAGCAAGACCAACCGAACCAGTAGGTAACAT
>CAVVGP010000020.1:0-7737 GCA_963747625.1 uncultured Bacteroidales bacterium
TCCAGGTCATGGTGACACATGTCTCCATAGTATGATAAGCAGGAACTGTCTGGTACTTCACACCATGGTAAAAACATTCAAAAGATGTTCCTGAACCTGCAATGTTTATCTCATGTTTTATGATATCATTAACTGCCATCTCAACAGCTTTCAGATAGTCGGTTCTCCTGTTATTCTGTATAATTCAAGAAGTCCATCATAGCAGGACATCATCTCATAGGCTTTTTGCCCGTTTTCGTACGACCACCATACCGAAGGATGGGGAAATCTTTCTGCAACCGGAATTCCTGCCAGCGCCTTGCTTATCAGCCCTGGGCCATCCGTTGTTTCCCATTGATCGACTATATACCTGGCAAATTCAAGATATTTTTTATCGACTGTGTGCCGATAAAGACTGACCATAGGTTCAAGTATTGAGCAGCTGGGCATGCCCCGGTAATTCCCCGTTTTCACAATATTTACCTTACCGGGGCCAACAAGGTTAAGCAGGTTGTCGGCCAGTTTGCAGGAACTTCTCAGTGCTGCCTTGTCACCAGTCAGGTCATAATATGTAAGCAAACCAAGTAATGTATATTTATTTCCCCATATATCCCATTCTTTTAGCCTTGCCGTATCAGTGTAGTTACCTATATATCCCGAAGGCGTCTGTGATGCAAGCAATTCACTTTCTGATCTTTGTATGATTGAAAGCATTTCAGGATCATGATTATAGCTATAAGAGGCAATAGCCGACTGGACCCATTTTCCCCAGAATTCACTCTGCCATAAATGGGTTTCATCCTTGTGCCTGAATGGTTCCACAAGTTGATTGATGTCCTGTTTTTTAATTCGCTGTTCAATTACAAGGTTAATCTTATCGCCAAGATAGCCTTCAATTTTATTAGCCCCCGGAGAGAAGGCAATTATCTTATCCGAAACAGTATTAAAGGGTTTTGGTCTTGTTTCAGTTTCCTGCCGCGGCAAATATGAAGATGTACAAACAGCTATAAACTACAAAAAATAATCTTTTCATATTGCTTAGTCAATTTTAATAGCCTGAATGCAAAGTTAATCCCATTGAAAGCAATTCCTTAAATCATTTGCTAAATTTGCTCATTCTATAATCATACAAATTAATATTATGGAAATTACATTTGATGGAGGGAAAGTTGTAACAGCTCATTCTCACGGGCATATAATAAGAACAGATCAGTCTGTGGAAAGCGGTGGCAGAAACTCTGCTCCTTCACCTTTTGAATTATTCCTGGCTTCAATTGGAACCTGTGCCGGAATTTATGTTAAATCATTTTGCGATAACCGAAAAATACCAACAGAAAATATAAAAATAATCCAGAGCTGCTGAATTTAATAAAGAAACCGGTTTGCCTGTAAATATCACACTCGATATTAAACTTCCTTCGGATTTCCCCGATAAATATAAAGAAGCTGTAATCTCGGTTGCTGAATTATGCAAGGTCAAAAAGACGATGGCTTTTCCTCCTGATATTTGAAGTCATTACTTCAACAATTTAATTCTTCATAAAAATCTTCTATAACAAAAATGAATTTCTCGCTAAGCCGCAAAGTCTCTAAGTTTTATTTTTGCGACTCTGCGTCTTTACGAGATTTCAAATTATCATAGCCAGATACATATTAATCAGTTGCTCATATAGCTCCTGTTTTCCGCTTCTTATTTCAGGTTCTCCTAATTCAGCAGCTATATCTCTTAATTTGGCCAGTGTAAGTTTACCTTTTTCAAAATCCTTCCCGCCGCCTTTATCAAATGATTCATATCTTTTCTTTCTCATTTTAAGATAGTCGCTGTTCTTCAGAATTTTATCAGCAATAACCAGTGCCCTTGCAAAAGTATCCATACCACTAACATGAGCTATGAAAAGATCTTCGATATCAGTTGAATTGCGCCTTACCTTTGCATCGAAATTAATACCTCCTGTCGAAAATCCTCCGCCTGCAATATAACCATCATTGCTTCGGTTATTTCATAGATATTTGTCGGGAATTCATCTGTATCCCAACCGTTCTGGTAATCGCCTTTATTTGCATCTATGCTTCCCAGAAGTCCTGCATCAGCAGCAACCTGAAGTTCATGCTGGAAAGTATGCCCGGCAAGAGTTGCATGGTTGACTTCAATATTGAGTTTAAAATCTTTATCAAGTCCATGATGACGCAGGAAACCGATTATAGTAGCTACATCAAAATCGTATTGATGTTTTGAAGGTTCCATAGGTTTTGGTTCAACAAGGAATGTACCCTTAAACCCTATTTTTCTGCCATAATCACGAGCCATAGACAGCATCATTCCCATATGTTCAAGTTCCCTTTTCATATTCGTATTATGAAGGCTCATATAGCCTTCCCTTCCACCCCAGAATACATAATTTTCACCACCTAAGCGCAACAGTAGCATGCAATTGCATTTTTCAGTTGAACAGCCGCATTTGCGACAACAGTAAAATCAGGATTTGTTGCAGCCCCATTCATATAACGTGGATTTGAAAAAAGATTTGCAGTTCCCCAGAGAAGTTTTACCCCAGTCTGTTCCTGCATTTTTTTCATTGCAGGGACTATTTTTTCAAGTCTTTTTTCAATTTCAAATACAGTGCCGTCACCAACAATATCAGCATCATGAAAACAATAAAACCCTGCACCAATTTTGGTGAAGAACTCAAAGGCAGCATCGAGCCTTTGTTTAATTTTATCATCATTTGCGGCATCTTTCCATGGATAGAATCTGTGTAGCATTGCCAAACGGATCTGAACCATCACCGCAGAATGAGTGCCAGTAAGCAATGCAAACCTAAGATGATCTTTCATCTGTTTGCCTCCAACTTCTTCTTCGGGATTATACCATCTGAAAGCCAGAGGGTTTTTGGATTTCTTGCCTTCGTATTCAATCTTCCCGATTCCGGGATATGCTTCTTTTTTCCCTTTGTAAATCATAATTGATAATTTTATGAGAAATTATTATAAAAACAACTAACCACAAAGATCGTAAAGTTTGAGCAAAGCACGCAAAGTGAATCAATTATTCAAAGCTCCAAAGCAATATTTTCCACCTTAAATATGCTTCTTCATAATACCCTGTTTTTAACTTATCAGGTTCTGTAATTCCAACAGTCACCAAACCATTAAATGCTTCTTTTTCAGACTTGTAATAGCCACATCCGATACCGGCGCCTCTTGCAGCACCAATTGACCCATCAGTATTATACAGATGAATTACAGTTCCGGTTATAGATGATAAAACCTCACGAAAGACTTTACTTAGGAACATATTGGCTTCTCCTGCTCTGATAACTGCAGGTTCAATTCCAACCTCTTTCATAATATCAAGACCATACCTGAATGAAAATGCTATTCCCTCCTGTGCTGCCCGGAATAAATGGGCATTGGTATGAATATTGAAGTTTAACCCTTCAATTTTTGCATCTCTTTCCTTATTCCAAGCATTCTTTCAGCTCCATTGCCAAAGGGCAGAATATAGAGTCCATCCGAACCCGGGGCAACTTTTTCAGCCTTTTTATTCATATCATTATAGGATTGTGCACAGCCAATATTCTTCCTAAGCCATGAATTAAGTATCCCCGCCCCATTAATACACAAAAGTACACCAAGCCTAGTTTGTAATTTAGAATGATTTACATGTAAAAATGTATTTACTCTTGAACGAGAATCAAATTTTTTCTTGTCGGTAACTCCATAAATAACTCCTGAGGTACCGGCAGTTGCAGCAACTTCACCCGGGGTTAAGTACATTCAGTGAAAGGGCATTGTTCGGCTGGTCACCTGCCCTATAAGAAACAGGTATTCCTTCCGGTAATCCCAGCTCATGTGCGGCAGATTTCATAAGTTGTCCGCTAATTGAAAATGAAGGTTCGTGCATCAGGCAGAAGATTTAAATCAAACCCAAAATAATTCATTAGTTCTTCCGAAACTCTGTTAAGGGAAAAATCCCAGAAGATACCTTCTGAAAGCCCTGTAAATGAAGTACTTATTTCGCCCGTTAATTTTAATGCAATATAATCACCAGGCAACATTACTTTATATATGCTTGAAAACAGTTCCGGTTCATTCTCCTTAACCCATGCAAGTTTTGAAGCCGTAAAGTTTCCTGGAGAATTCAGAAGATGCGACAGGCAATAATCTTTTCCTAATAGAATTAAGTGCTTTTTCACCATATCCTATTGCCCTGCTATCGCACCAGATAATTGAATTGCGAAGAACTTTATTGTTTTTATCAACAGCAACAAGTCCATGCATCTGATAGGAAACTCCAATTGCACCGATTTTATGTTTCTTTTGCCCAAGCTTTTCCGTGCACTCATTTATTGCAACTTTCAGGTTGGACCACCACACCTCAGGATTCTGTTCAGCCCAGCCCGGTTTCAGGGCTATAATTTTCATCTCATCTAAAGGGGAGTAAGCTGTTGTCAGACATTTGCCCGACTCTCCATCAATAACCGAAGCCTTTACAGAAGAGCTTCCTAAATCAATTCCCAGCAATAACATATTTTGAGAGTATTTTATGTGATTTTTCTCTGTGAACCTTTGTGTTTCTCTCAATGTCACTCTATGTAAGTTCTTTTTCAAAGATACCACTATGGGTTCACAGAGAGCTACAGAGGCTAAATTTAAGAAGATTTTTCAGACGAATCAATAATAACTCTTATTGTTTCATTTTTTCTTTTACAATACGACAGACATAATCATTATGATTACACATTCTACGCGCATATGGGGTTTTTGGCCTTATTTCCGATTCCAACAAAACCACTTTAATTAGCTGGATGTACAAAGTGCTGATCCGGGTACAATTGTCTTAGCAATTAATTTCTAACCTGGTGTCATAATATGTATTTCAAATTTTTTAGCGTAAACTGCTAACATGTTAGTCAAAATATATATCTTTAAATTTATCATTTATGAAGTGGAGACTAGTAACCACGATAAAAACAGGGCGTCAACGAAAAGCCATATGAGTAGACAGAACTAATTTCAATAACATGTACTGCAGAAATTGTGGAAACGAAGTTTCCGAGAAAGCTATAATGTGTGTGGCTTGCGGAACGCCTCCTAAAGCGGGAGATAAATTCTGTTACAATTGCAGAGCCGAAACTACTGCCGGGGCAACTATTTGTATGAAATGTGGAGTGAGCCTGAAAGATACTAACCGGGTCCAGAACCGAAGGAAAAGATTGGCTCACAGCTCTTTTGTTATGTTTCTTTCTTGGAGTATTTGGTGCTCACAGATTTTATACAGGACATATAGGTTTTGGAGTTGTCCAATTACTGACTCTCGGTGGTTGCGGAATCTGGGCACTGATCGATTTTATAATAATTATTGTAGGGAACTTCAGGGATGCCGAAGGTCATTTACTTGTCAGAAGGTAAAAAAATTCTTCAATTTCTTAAACCGGGAGGACTTATAATGTTCCCGGTGTACTTTATTTTATCCCTCTGAGTGGCTAAAGAATCAACATTCAATCTGTCTGTTCAAAAACATAACAGGTCATGAATGTTATGGCTGTGGAATGACCAGGGCTATATTATCAGCATTCCACTTTCAATTTGCTGATGCATTAAATACAACAAATTATTTCTGATAGTTTTACCATTGCTGATTTATATATGGGCAAAGAAATTAGTAAATTTATGGCCTGTAAAAAATGTCAATTAATACCCGAAATTAATAATGAAATCAATTTTTATTCTCATGCTCAGCAGTTTATTAAATATTGCATCAGCACAGAATACTCCGGTAGGAATATTAATGCCAATTCAGATATAGGAAATCCTAAAAAAGCCGGTTCATCAGTATACAATAAGGCTGATCAGAGCTATGCATTAAAAGGTGCCGGATACAACATCTGGTTTGAAAGAGATGAATTTCACTATCTCTTCAATAAGATAAAAGGTGATTTTATCCTGACTGCAAACTTCGAATTTATAGGAAAAGGGAATAACCCTCACCGGAAAACCGGATGGATGGTCAGAGAGACGACAGATGCAAAATCATCCCATATTTCTGCTACCCTCCATGGCAGCGGATTAACTGTTCTTCAATGGAGAGTTTCCCAGGGAGCTGCCATGAGAGATCCTCAGGATGAGATATTTGCCAAAGACTCATCCTTTAATGTTATTCAGATTGAAAGAGCCGGAAAGAAAATTATAATGAGAGCAGCACATACCGGTAAACCCTTTGAGACAATTGGATCACATGAAATGGAAAATATGCCTGATGAAGTTCTGGTGGGTCCGTTTATCTGTTCGCACGATGCCGATTTAGAAGAAGAAGTAAAAATATGGAATGTAAGGATTGATCAGCCGGTTGCCGATAACTATGATCCGGGGAAATCGGGATATCTTGGTTGCAGGATGGAGACAATGAATGTATCTGATGGCAAAAGAAAAGTTATTTTCGAAAAAGCGGGCAGATTTGAAGCACCGAACTGGATGCCGGACGGGAAAAAACTTCTTTTCAATATGGATGGTTCGTTATACAAAATTCCAGTTGATGGCGGTGAGATTGAAAAACTTAATACAGACTTTGCCAATAATATCAACAATGACCATGGCATCTCGTTTGACGGCAAACTACTTGGCCATAAGTAATTCGCGTCAGGGTTGCCCTGCGGAGGCTCAACTGTTTATGTTCTTCCCCTTGAAGGTGGCATTCCAAAATTGATTACAGAAAATACTCCATCCTATTGGCATGGATGGGCTCCTAACAACACAGAATTGGTATATGTTGCTATACGGAATGGTAAAACAGTTTTTAATATTTACAGAAATTCAATAGAGGGTGGTAAAGAGGTAGCTTTGACTGACATTAAAGCCGGACAACATGTTGACGGTTGCGAATATTCACCTGACGGAAAATATATATATTATAATGGTCATTATTCTGGTACGATGCAAATCTGGCGATAAAACCAGATGGTTCGGGTAAAGAACAAATGACATTTGATAATTACAATAACTGGTTCCCGCATATCTCCCCTGATGGAAAATGGATGGTAATCATCTCTTTCCCTCCTGATATAGACCCGAACAGTCATCCGTCATATAAACGTTGTTATGTTAAGAATAATGCCGGTTAATGGCGGAGAACCCCGTGTATTAGCTTACCTATATGGTGGTCAGGGAACCATCAATGTTCCGTCGTGGTCGCCCGACAGCAAGCAGATTGCATTTGTCAGTAATTCTGGAAAATAGCCTACAGCCCTATCAAGGCAATTTCACTTGATTTCATTGTAAAAAGGAAGGTCGAAAAAGTCCTTTTTAACCACAAAGTACTCAAAGAAGACTCAAAGCCCACAAAGTTAAAACGATGCATTTCAGATCTTTGTGACCTTTGTGTAAAACCTTTGAGACCTTTGTGGTTAATGGTTTTCAACTGTTCAGGCTACCACGAAGGGGAACTAACTAATTACATATTCCTTTACACTTATATCTCCATAGACGGTATTAAGGAATGGCTTGCCGTTTTTCATACCAACATTCCCGAATCCTGTTTCGGTTGAGATAAAACTTGTAAAGTCATCTTTCCCTGGCTTTATGAACAGCTGCTGAGTTACTGCATCATATCTTATCCCGGTTAAACCCTGCAGCATACCATAACTCGAGAGGGCCCGGGCATACCAATGACCACATTCATATTCATCGTAAGGATTCCTTATTCTGCCATCATACCTGTTACGACAGGCTCTCACAATCTCAAGGGCTTTATCCGTTTCA
>CAVVGP010000021.1:0-10081 GCA_963747625.1 uncultured Bacteroidales bacterium
ATATCATTTTTTAAACTAAAACCACAGCAAAATGAAACAGAAAATTAATGTCCTGGTGGTTGAAGACAATGAATATTACAATAATATTATCTTCAATGCTTTGCAGCAAAGCGCTCATTTTGTTCAGAGGAAGATGAAGTACCAGCTGGTTCTGCATTCATTTGTTGATTCAATAGATTGTATAAGGAAGATCGAATCTCACTAATTTCAATAACGACGACGTTATTGCTTTCGTTGATTATAATATGGGGAATGGGGTATTTGGATCACAGATTATAAGGTCGCTCAAAAAAGAGAACAATAATACTCTCGCTGTACTACTCTCTCAATCACGCTCCGTTGAAGAAAGAAGCCTGCAAAATAATTATGATTTTTGTGTCATTAAGGACACTTTTGCCCCGGCACTTTGCAGACTGTACCTCGACCAGTTTATTGAAAATAAATTTTTATAGCTTTGGGTATTATTTTTTCTTAAATATACCCGTGAACAAAGTATCAATTCAGGCAAAGATCGGATTATTAATGATTCTGGCAGTTGTCTTACTCTCGGCAACTGGTTATTTGTCTTACAGGAATATTTCTTCAATTGTTGCTTCAATTCAGGTTGATGTAAAACCTGATCTCCGGCTGGCAAGTATCAGGGAAATCTCAATGGACCTTGAAAAAGCGCAAAACAGTATCCGTATTTATTCAAGCACGAATGATTCAATGGATCTCAGGCCTTATTATTCAATTATCTCCAACATTGATGAAAAAGTGACCAGGCTAAGTTCGGAATGTGTAAACGATCCGATTCTTCTCCAGCAGACAGATACCATCAGTAAACTCATTGCAGAAAACATTATTATCTGGAACCAGTTGTTATATCTTCATAATAACCGCAATGTCGTTGAATCACTTAAACAACTGTCCCTTCGTCTCGATAGCAGTTCCGTAGAGGCACATAAAGTCGAAAAAAACATACTTAAACGGGTTTTTAGCCGCAATAACAAAAACAGGGTAAATGAGGATGAAATTATAAGCAATCTGAAGGAAATAGAACAACAGGACAGTATTACAAAAGTCAGGCTGACGATAAGAGAATCTAAATTAGCTGCAACCAGTACTGAAATAAAAGAAAAGTTTTACGACCTGATTACCAAAATCGAAAATGAGATTTCAGGCCTTGTTAAAGGTAAAGCATTGGCCGCAGATAAATTAGCAGCCAAAACTTATATCTGGCTGGGCATGTTTTCAATTTCAGGTACGCTCCTTGCAATAATTGTTATGTTTATTATTGTACGTTATGTAAGGAAAACCTATCATTATCAGATCGCTTTGCAAAGTTCTAAAGATGAATCTGAAAAACTGGCCAGGACAAAAGAACTTTTCATGGCAAATATGAGTCACGAGATCCGGACACCTGTGACGGCTATAACAGGCTTTACAGAACAGCTTCTGCATGAACCTTTTGATGAGAAAACAACCCGTGTTCTTAAAATAATCAAATCATCTTCCGATCAACTTGCGAATATTATAAACGATATCCTCGATTTTTCAAAATTACAGAATGGCAGACTGTCACTGGAGCGGGTGCATTTCTTTGTAGCACAAATCTTTGAGGATGTATACGCACTATTTGAAAGACAAGCCATGAGGAATAATACCAGGCTGACATATTCGATAAGCCAGGATGTGCCGGATGTGCTGTTAGGCGATCCTTACAGGCTTAAGCAAATCATGATTAATCTGGTTAGCAATTCCGTTAAATTCACTAAAAACGGTACAGTACATTTCAGTCTGAATTGCATTAAAAGAAAAATCGGCAGAAATAGAACTGCTTCTTGAAGTCATTGATACCGGTATTGGGATTGAAGAAAGCAAAATAAATTTCATTTTTGAAGATTTTACTCAGGAGGAAATGAGTACCAGCAGAAAATATGGCGGAACCGGGCTGGGCCTATCCATTGTTAAAAAGCTTATCGAATTGCATAGCGGCACAATTGATTGTGTAAGCAAAAAAAATCAGGGCACAAAAATTACCTGTCATATCCCCTGCCTTACCGGTGATGAAAAACAGGTTAAGATAGAAGCTGAGCCTGCACTTTTTATACCCGAAGAAATCAGGAACCTGAAGATGCTTATAGTTGATGATGAGGAATACAACCGCCTGCTTTTCAAAACAATACTTGAAAGGTGGAATGTGGAATATCATGAGGCTTCAAATGGTATGGATGCCTTGGAAATGTTAAAAACAGAACACTTTGATTTATTGTTCATGGATGCAAGAATGCCAGGTATTGACGGATTAAAAGCAACACAATTCATCCGCGATGAGATGAAAATAACAGAATCGGAAATGCCTGTCATCTGTATCTCTGCTGCAACCGTAAATGAAGACTGGCAAAAATACCAGAAGGCAGGAATGAATGCTTTTCTTCCAAAACCATTTACTGAAGAAATGTTGCTTACAACTATTTTGTCTGTCATCAGAGATTATGAACCAGTGGCAATAGACGATTCTCCTGGGGAAGAGACAGAAAATACTGCCGGTGAAAATAAAATTAATCTTCAGAATCTTTATCATATCTCAGGTGGAGATGAACAGTTTGTCAAGCAGATGCTGGTCTCTTTCATTGATTCAACAAATAAAGGTATTGACGAACTATGCGAGGCTGTAAAATTGGATCAGAATGATTCAGCAGCAGACCTGGCTCATAAAATGTTACCGCCAAGCCGTCATATTGGAGCCCAGGATCTCTGCAATCTCCTAAGAAAAATTGAAGAAAATATTCAAAAAAAGGCTGAATTGCAAACTCTTGAGCTCCTGGCTAAGGAATGTCGGACGGAATTTGAATCCATAAAAAAGCTTATTGAAGAACATATCATGAAAATCGGTTAAAAACTCTGGTAAATAAAGTCTTTTTTGCTTTACTTTGTAATAGCTGTAATAAACTATAAACCAGAATTCAAGAGAATATGTCCGAAAAGCCTTTTAAAATATTTGTTGTGGAAGACAGCGAATGGTATAACAGGCTTTTAGTTCATACTTTAAGTTTAAATCCCGACTATGAAATAAAGAGTTTTTTCAATGGAAAAGATTTCCTGAATAGCCTTTTTGAATCACCTGATATAGTTACACTCGATTATCGGCTTCCCGACTATACTGGTCTTGATCTGTTGAAAAAGATCAGGGCTGAAAACTCTGATATACAGGTAATTTTGATATCGGAACAGGAAGATATTGACACAGTCGTAAACTTATTAAAGCTGGGAGCTTATGACTATATAAGCAAATCTGATGATATTAAAGACAGGCTGCTTAACACAGTCAAGAATATTCGAAACGGAATCGGTCTTAAAAGAGAGATAACGACACTCCGGAAAGAAGTACAAAAGAAATATAGTTTCAGGGAAATCATATTAGGAGAAAGCCCGGCCATCAAAACAGTTTACGACCTGATTGACAAAGCCCTTAGTACAAATATTACTGTAATAATATCAGGTGAAACAGGTACAGGAAAAGAGCTTGTTGCAAAAGCAATTCATTACAATTCAAAGCGTAAAGACAAACCATTTGTAACAGTAAATGTAGCTGCCATACCTTCTGAACTTATTGAAAGCGAGTTATTTGGTCATGAAAAAGGTTCTTTCACAGGGGCATCTTACAGACGCATAGGAAGATTTGAAGAGGCTGATGGCGGCACTCTTTTCCTGGATGAAATTGGCGAAATGGAACTTAGTTTACAGGCAAAATTATTACGGGTCCTCCAGGAAAAAGAGATTGTTCGTATAGGAAGCAACAAACCTGTAAAAACCGATTGCCGTATTGTAGTTGCAACTAATAAAAACCTGAAGGAAGAGGTAAAAAAAGGAAACTTCAGGGAAGATTTATTCTACAGGCTGCTAGGGTTACCAATAGAATTACCACCCTTACATGAAAGGGCAAATGATGTATTGATCCTGGCCAGGTATTTTATCGGCAAATTCTGCGAAGAAAATAATATCCAGATTAAAAAGCTATCGGTTCAATCACAAAAAAAGCTGATGAGTTATTCATTCCCCGGTAATGTTCGGGAGTTAAAATCAGTTATTGAACTTGCCGTTACCTTATCTTCAAAAGACGAGATAGAACCAGCTGATCTGGTAATTGACCGTGGAGATCCGTTGTCGGATATAGCCAATGACAATCTCACTCTGAGGGAGTATCAGGTCAAAATAATTAAAGCCACTCTCAGGAAATATAACGATGACATAAAGCTTGCAGCCGATAAACTTGATATCGGAATTTCTACCATATACCGGATATTAAAGGAAGAAAAGGATTCATAATTATAGACTCCAAAAAACCTTGTCCTTTATTCTGCTTTTTCTCAATATGAGAAAAGTTTTCTCAAAATGAATAGTAAACGATTTCCCAGGCAAAACAGTAATACACTCATTTAAAGTGTATTATATCTGGTATTAATTCAAGGCACAGCATTTGAAGTAAAGGAGGCGATTGATTCTGTATTGGGATATGACCATTTTTAAACGAATCAGAAAACAATTAGTAAGAAATTCAGGAAAAACTATTCAAAAACTAATAAGTAAATTAAACTAAGGAGGAATTAAAATGACAAATGAAGTAACCAACAACCGGAACGTCGTCAATGATAATGCGGCTGCACGGAATAATGAGAAAAAAGCAAAACAGGAAGGAATGAAAAAAGGTATTTTGACAACTGCAATTATCAGTCTTTTGATCCTGATCATAGCTGGTTTCATTGTTAACTCAATGTACAAAAATGAGCAGAAAAGACATGTTGCCATCGTTGAAAACCAGAAACATTCATTTACCCAACTATTGACTTCCCGCGATTCAGTGATTAACGAATGGATGTTGACTTTTGATGAAATTGAAAAAGACCTTGCTACCGTAAAAGAGAAGGAAAATATAATCACGATGAAATCATCGGATAAGGAATTTTCAAAAGACAAAAAACAGCAGATTTTAAAGGATATTGAGTATGTCAATACACTTCTTGATCAGAATAAAAAGAAAATAGCTTCACTCACTGCACAGCTTAAAAATTCAGGTAGTGAAATTAAAGGTCTGCAGGTTAAAGTTGCCGAACTTGAAGCTTCCATGAAAGAGCGTGAAAATGAGATAGCAGATCTTAAAGTTACTCTGACTAAAAAGGATTTCGAAATCGGACAACTTAATACACGTATGACTGAAGCTCAGGCTGCTATTACACAGAAGGATGAAACTATTAGCACCCAGACTGCTGAAATTAATAAAGGGTTCATTGCTTCAGGTACATATAAAGATCTTAAAGCAAAAGGCCTTATTTCTAAAGAAGGCGGATTCCTTGGTCTTGGTAAAAAAGAATCACTGCACCACGATTTTTCTGATAAACTGTTTACCCAGGTAAACATACAAGAAACAAAGAGTATTCCGGTAAATGCAAAAGAAGCAAAGCTTATCACCACCCACCCAAGCAGCTCTTACGAACTGGTTCGTGATAAAGACAACAAAATAGCCAGCATAGAAATTAAAGATCCAGAACAGTTCTGGAAAATATCAAAGTATGCTGTCGTTGAAATTAGGTAACAAATAAAGATATATGCTCTGATCTACAGGCATTTGTTGTGAAAGGCAAAGTATGAAACCTCACAGGATTAAAACCTGTGAGGTTTTTTTTATGGAAAAAATAAGATTCAGGAGTATATCAGATACTGATCAGGAATTATTTTTAATTTAGTAAAAAAGTATTCCTGACGAGAATTCAGAATTTTAACTTTTATCCCTGATCATAATCTATTTAATTTATCTCCATATGAAAAAACTCTTACTGATTCTGACAAGCTTATTGATAGCTTTTAACCTGAGTTCACAGGGAAATAAAAATCTGGCTGAACTACTGGGATATCCACGTGATTCCAAACTTCTTATAATACATGCTGATGATATGGGACTTTCTCATTCGGTTAACACAGCATCCATAAGAGCTTTCGAGAACAAAGGGATTACTTCCGGCAGCATTATGGTCCCTTGTCCATGGGCACCTGAAATTGAGTCTTATGTAAAGGATCACCCCGGAATGGATGTTGGAATCCACCTGACCCTTACAGCAGAATGGAATCTCTATAAATGGGGAGGAATTACATCCTCGGACCAGATTCAGAGCCTTCTTGACAAGAACAATTGCTTTTATCCTTCGGTACCAGAACTTGCCAAAACGGTAAAAGGAGCTGAAGCAGAGAAAGAACTAAGAGCCCAGATTGACAGAGCAATAGAGTCAGGTGTAAACCCGACCCATATTGATACACATATGGGAAGTGTTCTTGCTAATCCTGAACTGATTAAAATATATCTGAACCTTTCAGACGTTTATCACCTGCCTGTCCTCTTTCCACGCGCCTATTTGAGTTGGTTTCCGCCAGATGTCGCTAAATCAATGGAATCAAAAATTTTCCTGGTTGATAATTTGTTCATGCTGGAACCTGAAATGATTAAAGGAAAATGGATTGATGCTTATAAAACAGCCATTGAAGCGATGAAGCCAGGATTAAATCAGATTATCGTTCATCTGGCACTCGATAATGATGAAATGCAGGCCATTACCAAAGGACATCCTGATTATGGCTCAGCATGGCGGCAGAAAGACCTGGACCTGGTCTCAAGTCCTGAATTTAGAGAGCTGCTGAAAACAAATAATATTATTCTTATTGGCTGGAAACAAATCAGGGACATCATGAATGAGCCCCGGGTTAAATAAAAGTTACTGGTTGACTGATTTCTGATGGAACTTTCACCTAACAAGCAACCAGTAACTGTTTTTAACTATTTTCCCTTTTCAGTGGAAACAGGGGTGTTACCTTGTCTGGATTCAATAAATTTCTTCTGCTCATCTGTGAGTATATTGAGTATGTCTTTCCTGTGTGAATCCATCAGGCTCTGCATTTTAGCATACATCTCTTCCCTCAGTTTTTTCATATCATCAAATTGCTTTTTATTGAGATCTTCAATCTGCTTTTTTTGACTCTCTGTAACATTAGGAATACTTTCGAGCATCCTTCTTCCCTGTCCCATAGGCTGCCATCCAGTACTATCCATTGGCATCCGGTTCATTCCTCTCATCATTCCAAATCCCATTGGGCCCATTCCTCTCATCATTCCAAATCCCATTTGTGGACCCATGCCTCTCATCATTCCATAGTTCATCCCGACGCCTCTGCCTCTCATCATCCAGCTCCTCATCCCATTGCCTATCATGCCCTGCATATTCGGCATTCTTCTGTTATGGCTAAAAACCTGGCCCATTCTGATTCTGATCATCCTCCCGGTATCTTTCATATCCCGTCTGTCATGTCTTATATTATGACATGCACTGCCTGCCATCATAAGAACAAGCAATAATCCGACTATTTTAATATTTCTTTTCATGATAATAAATTATTAATTGAAGCCTTTTCTAAAATCATATCCTGTTTAATCTGCAGGACTATTCCTTTTAATCTTAGACAACTGAACAGAATAAATTATTCTCAGATTAATAAAAAAGGCCCCTTACGGAGCCTGTTAATTGTAAAACCTGAAATCCAATATTTATTTCTTATCATAAACCATTGTAGATTTTACTTCACCATTCATGCCTTCTCTTGTAGACGCAACAGACAGGGTTTTTGGATCAGTAAGTATCCAAACTTCTGTTGATTTAATTGTTCTTGACTCTCCATTCATATCAAAGGTTCTTGAAGTTTCGATTGTAAGAGTCTTCCCATCGGCTGACCATTTTGCAACTGATTTAGCGTCGCCCCTGGGTGATGTGTTGATACTCTCTTTCCCATCGAGCGTATACTTCATAGTTGTTGTCATTTCCTGGCCATCCTGACCTGTTCTTGTCCTGACAACTGTAAGCAGATTGGCTTCCTGTGTTGCAACAAAACTGCCGCCACCCATTCTCATTGCTCCTCCACCCTGACCGCCTTCAGGAAGAACACTCTTCTCTGTATTTAAAGTCCAGTTACCGGTAAAATTTACCTTACCGGCCTGTGCGATCGTAACTACCGGTGTTATAAGCGACAACATAAGCGTAAGCGATACTAACCTCATGATTACAGAACCTTGAATCTTTTGATTTTCAATTTTTCTTTTCATTTTCTTTAATTATTTAAGTAAGTTGAAGTAATATTTAGACAACAATCGGGAGGAAAATATTCCTGCAGAATATTTAAAATTAGTACAAAGTTATAGTTTTAAATATTTTAACACATTAATTTCACTTATGAGATTTCAATAAAATAAAATTTTATCTCTTGTTTAAAATTTGTAAATTTGATTGGATCTTTCACGTTGATTAAAAATATACTCCAATGAAAAAACTTTTATTATTCTTAGCTGTTCAAACAATTGTACTTCTCTCACTGAAAGCTCAAACTGTTTCGGACTATTCCTATAAATTCGATAACGGCATAACAATTAAAACTGATCATTGCTGGAGCCATGTATGGGTGCAACAGACCTACGCTCCCCTTGCAGCTAATAACAAAACACCATTGGTTGTTGATATAAGAATTCTAGGCGACCTGATCTCGAAGTCGGCATATGTACTTCTTAGTTCCGGAAAAGAAGTCAAGGTGCAGGATGCTGCCCCAGGGACATATCAATTAAAACTTAATTTCAAACTTGCAGATAAGCCCGGCACACTAAGTTTTATTGTAAATGACATAATAATCAAGCCTAAAACAAAAACATCTGTTTCTATAACACTTTACGATTACCAGATTTTGGTTTCAGAATCTCCGGAAGCTTCAAAAGGCCTGGCAGCTTACGAGACACAAGTTAACAGATGCAAATCATGTCCGGCTCAAAGCCAGTATTTTGGTGTGCCCTCGTTCTTTTGAAAAAGATAAGCATGACAAATCAATTCCTCCTGATCAAACCATAAATAAAACAAACGGTTTAATAAAACCAGGTACGTATGACTTGCTTATTTCTATTTCAATATCCGGACAAATACAAAACATATGGCTTGAAAACATTTCAATGAAGCCAAATACCAAATATAAAATTTCAACAAACATGAACGCAGGGGGAATTATCTATGCCGGAACCAACAGAGATGTAAGTATGATGGAATTGTATCCGGCAGGAACTGCTGCAAGACAAACGGGTAATCCTGCACCAAATAAAAACATTGTAATTATCAGTTTTGATGATCTAAGAATTGCTAATTGCATTTCTCCGGGCTCATACGATGTACTACTCAATATTAAGAATGGTTCCAGGTACGAATGGAGAAAGAATGTAATAATTCAGACAGGTATGAAGACTGAAATCAGATAAAACACAGTTTGCAAATGTTTTATAATGGTTGATACCTTAAAGATACATTCAAAATAAGTGAACAGGGCCCAAGGATTGAGGAGTTAAACTTCCTGCTCTGAAGTTCCTGTTCTGTATTTAAGGTTATTTAGGTGAAATAAAAATACATTTCCTGTCTCATAACCTCTAAAGCCACTGTCAAAAGATTATTTTGACATTGTATAAAATTCATATTTTATAGTCCAGCTGGTCTCTTTCCCGGGTTCTGCCTTAATATTTATATACGGCTCGGGACATAAGGTAGTTGGACACCGTCCGCCGCCGGTGAACCCCGCCAGCAGCACCGCCATCATGCCGGTGACGAAGATTCCGTGGAAGTTTCCCGCGATTCCCGATGGAAAGAACGGGCGTCCCGAGGCCCTGAAGCTGGTCGAGATTGAGCAATAGGCGCAACCGGATGCGGCACGCCAAGGCTGCCGCCGGCATAGGCCAGCGGCGCGGCGTAGCGCCAGGAGACCAGCGCGGCGACGATGGCCGCGGCCACCGGCGCGACGAAGATCGGCAGGCCGATGCCGACGCCGCGGATCGGCTGCGCGAGAGCGTGGCAGATCGCGGCGATGATCGCAGTCGCGATCAGGCCGCGTCCCCAGAGCCCGTTTTTCCATAGCAGATAGAGTGAGAGCAGGGTCGGGATCACGGCGCCGCCGACGTTGACGGCGAGGATGACCTCGGGCGAATTGGTGAGCGCCGGCACGATGTAGCGCATCCCGTAATAGGTCACCTCACGCT
>CAVVGP010000022.1:0-7678 GCA_963747625.1 uncultured Bacteroidales bacterium
ACCTGCTCAGAGATAACAATGCTATCACTTTTTAAGGTCAATGTCACAGGTCCGTGCCAGGATATCCTCTGATCATTAATAATTATAACCGGTATCGAAACCTTTGACCCTGGAACTAATTTTATCATTCCAGAAATCAATAGAAAGTCCTACAGGTGCGAATGCGTCCCTCACATATTTATAGAATTCGGGTTCCCATGTCAGATTCTTCAGGTCAATCCAGTTGTCACTGGTCTGTCCCTCAGAACGCGAATAATCAAGTCCACAGAAATGCATTACAGCAGCAACCTGGCGTTTCGATCTCCAAAACTCTGTCTCAGCTGCAGTCAGAACAGCACAGGTATGAAAACAATTTTGTGGTGTTTCATTATTTCCAAGTAAATTATGATATAGTGTTCTGGTCAGAGTTGTCGGAATTCCATTCCGTCTACCCATAACCATCCATATTCATTGACAATGACTGCAGGTTTTCCAGGTGACCATCCGGCAGTGCTGTCAACACCAGGAAGGTCTGATAATCTGAAATTCGGGTCGTAAAAATGATATGGATGCTGTTCAGATTCATCTGTATTTCTTTGAGGTGGGTAATAACCCTGGTCCCAGGGTCGGTTAGAATAATCCAATGACCTGACAGTTTTTACAACCTGGCTTAATTCTGGAGAATATGTTTCATTGCATGCATCCCATATTACCACGCTTGGATGATTCCAGAGATTTTGCATCCAGCATGTGTAATCCTTGATCAGTGATGGAATATCAAAATCCTGTGGAACTGAATTTGCATTCCAGATAGGATATTCGTTCTCAATTAGTATCCCGGTCTCGTCAGCGATATCGTACCAGAATGCAGGAGGAGGCCCTATACAGTATCTTAATGAATTCCAATGCATATTCCTGAACTTTTGATGCAGCATCCTCACCCAATTCCTGTTCCATGGCAGATCCGAGCAAAGACTATCTTCATAGAACCGGCTTATTGTTACATTACTGCCACGCATAAAATAAGGACATCCATTAAGTATAGCTCTTCCTGTCTGGGATCAAGAGTAAATGACCGCATCCCGAACCTTGTGGAAGCACTATCCCCAGCTGTAGTAAGTGTTATCATGTAAAGGAATGGATCTTCAGGTGTCCATAAATGACAACCAGGAACCGGCAGGGTCGCCACAGCCTCTAAGGTTGAGTCGCTATTTGACACGGAGCTGCTTGTAAAAGAAAGGATTTTACCAGAGATTGCCTCCGAGAGGGTAAATTTGACAACCGATCCGGGTGGGCCATCAATAATAGAATGTACATGTTACAGTTTGTGAAACAATATCAGGCACAACCTGTATATTTCTAATGTATGGGTTTCCGGAGAGTATCAGTTCAACATCATCACAAATCCCTGGTATGTAGTATTTTTTTTCATAGTCATCCCCACCGGGACTGGATGTAATGTAAAGAACGGGAAAGTGAAGACTGCAATGGAAAGTTCATTGGACCAGATGAATGAGAGAGTCTACATTGAAGTATGATGGGGTGTATCCCGAATATTTTTCCCCTGCAAACTTTCCGTTTAAATAGACTTTCATCCCATAAAGTGCCTGCCCGATTTTCAGTATAGTATTGCTCGGTAATAGTATCAATGATATTAAAATATCGTTTGTACCAAAAGGCCTGCCGGGTTGCTGGTACACTGCCCGGATTTAAAAATGCAGGTTTTGCAAGATTTACTAGTCCCGGAACAATAATACTATCCGGATATGTAGCCGGAGGCTGAATTGTATCGCCTTCAACAATGCTCCAAACTCCATCAAGATTAATGATTTTTCTTAAAGAGGATTGACCCGATGCGTCAAAATTAACCATGAAGTAAACCAGGACTGCAAGAAACAATATCTGATGCCAAATTAATTTCAAGCTAGTATTTTCCTTTTCTGGCATATTGGAATGCTTTTTTAGAAGATAAGCAAGAAAGGCTTTTGCTTGCTGACTTTTCTTCCATAAGTCCAATTGGAATCCCATCACTCGATTATTATGGCAGGATGAAACACACTTCTCTAAAAACATACTGGTACTTTGATTTTTCCTGCACAAAACCATTTTTACTTTTAGATTAATGACTATCAGGCTGATTGTAATTGGCATAAGCCTTATATGGTTTCAGCATACAAATGAATAAAATGAGAATCAATACAATTGCCAAGATAGAACTTATCATTTTTTTTGTATTTCATCTTTTGATTACCAATTTTTATCAAATTTAATCTTCAAAGATAATAAGTAAATGAATTGATGGGTTAATATTATTAATGGTTTTCATCCCGTCATCTGATCTTAGCTGGAAGATATAAAGCCTCTTTAAATTCCAGTATTAATAATGTTTGATACTTTATTTTAAACGGATTGTCTTTAAGTTTTAAATACCAGGACCAGACCTAACCAGATTGAATCTGGGTCATTTAAAAGTGGTCTTAAAGGCAGAAGTTGGCTGAAGATGATCTATCAATGGCGACTTTAGAACACTGTAAAAATTGTAATTGTAACTATAACCTCAATTGGCCACACCAAAATCCGGTCATCCTTCATGGGACATCCAAAACAAAACAACAAGGATTTAATATCAGATTGGGTAGTCAATTAATCCGGCCAAGAGTGTCTTGGATCATTGGTTTTCTAATTAAGTTGCATGTTGTGTTTTAGGTTCAGATTGTTTCAAATGTCCGACATTGGCTCAAGTATCGAATTGATTGTTTATTAATCATCTATAGCCTGTATTTTGCAATATTATGTTAAAATGCGACTTTGAACAAGCCGCTAAGTTGTACTTTAAAACTTATCAAGAGGTGATAAGTTTTTCAAGATATTCTTTTGTTCTTATTAGATATTCGCTTGTACTTTCTGCAAGTTCATATTCAATAATTATACCGCCTTTGAAGTTCAATTTTTTAAGAGATGAAATTACTGCGGGGAAATCAACATCACCCGTGGGTATTGGAACCTCTTTGCCGAGCTCATATGGATTTGTCGGGTATTTACCATCTTTCGCATGAAGTGACTTGACATACTTTCCCAGAACCTTTAACCCGTCTACGGGATTTGATTTCCCATACATTATCAGATTGGCAGTATCATAATTCACAAACAGGTTCCCTGTTCCTATATCTAAGATTGCCCTTAGCAGGGTAACAGGTGTTTCTTGTCCAGTTTCAAAATAGATGTCAATACCATTTTTTAATGCATATTCCCCGAGTGGTTTCATCGTTTCAACAAACTCACCATAAAGAACATCTTTCGGATTTTCCGGAATAAAACCAAAATGAGTTTGAATTGCCGGAATTCCGGCTGCCTCGCAAAAATTCATCCCATTTTTAAGACGTTCCACACGTGCTGCTCTGTTTTCACGCGGTACCAGACCAATTGTTGATGGACCCTCGGTAAAGGTATACCTGTCTACACCAGGGCCTCCGCAAATTAGAGATGTAGCTTTAATCTTGTATTTTTCAAGCGTCGCAGCAAGTTTTTTCGCCAGTTCAGGAGAATAAGTTCTGATATTAAGCTGACATACAGGGAAGCCTAGATCCCTGACAATATTCAGATCCTTTTCCGGATTGTCAGCAGAAGCGATCACGCCTACTTTAATATCATTTGACATGCCTACTGATTTTATATAAGTCCCAGGGTCTAAAGAAGAAAGAATACCAGGAATCCCTGAAATGAGTGCCGTGGAATAAATGAATTTTCTTCTGCTGATAGGTGTCATGGAATACAGGTTTTAAATGGTTGTTTATTAAATGGTCTTATCGTTTAATAATTCATTAAAATTAAAGATTTTTTCTTATTCAAAAGGAGGAAATCATGATCACCTCAAAATCCGGTCAGATTACATCGAACATCCAAAACAAAATGACAATCATTTAACTCCGGGTTAAGATGGTCAATTTTTCCCGGCCAGTTTTGGCCAAGGTTATTGACATCACCAATCAGATAAATAAAATTGCGATAAACCTTTTTATAATTTAAATTTGAGAATGAAATAAATAGACCTCCGATTTCAAGTGGAAAATCCAATGGTCTTGAACACCTTTGGCTTGAAAAGATTGACTATCAAAAGTCGGAGGTAATTCCTTGTAATATAGTTTTGTATATCAAAGACTATCTGACAGGCCGAATGTGGGCATTTACCTGGCTTTTACAAGCATTGTTCAGTGCCATTTATCTTGACTAATGAAAAGCAATGAAACTTTTCAGCAAATAGATCGTTTTTCTATCAGGACTAATAACTTTGTTAATTTTAGTTGGTTATTAATGGTATGAATCAAAATGGGTATATCGGTTGTTGTGGAGCATATTGTAAAACTTGTAAAACTTTTATTAATGGATTCTGTAAGGGATGTAAATTGGGATTTGACACTGGAGAAAGAGATATTGAAAAAGCAAAATGTCAAGTTAAGATGTGCTGCTTTAAAGAAATGAGATACGAAACTTGTGCAGATTGTTCAAATTTAAATAATTGCAAAACAGTTGGAGATTGGTATGCAAAAAAAGGATACAAGTACCAAAAATATAAACAAGCGATAGAATATATACAGAGAAACGGATATCAAGATTTTATGAAATTAGCTAATAATTGGAAAGGTGCTTTTGGTAAATTAAACTGATTAATTGATTTTTAATTTAAAGATAAATTCTCTGAATAAGAACAAAATAATGCAACCAAAACCTGATACTGACAGTGCTTTAATTAGTTTCCTTCATCAGGATAGAATGGACGCCAAAAGACTATATCGCTGGTCATGCATCGTCATGAATGACCTCGATAAATGGTATTACAAATTTGAAGTAATTTTAGAATGAAAGCAATCGTATGCCCAAAATATGGTCCACCTGAAGTATTTCAACTAAAAGAAGTTGAAAAACCAACACCCAAAGACAACGAAGTACTAATAAAAATACATGCAGCTTCCGCTACGGTATCAGACTGTATCGTTAGAAGTGGTAAAGTAAATATTTTGCTATGGCTCCCCATGCGAATATTCGTTGGTTTCAGAAGGCCAAGAAAACCTATATTGGGATTGGAGTTAGCTGGCGAAGTTGAAGGGATAGGCAAAGAAATAAAAAGATTTAATATTGGTGACCAAGTATTTGCATTTACAGGGATGCGTTTAGGTGCTTATGCTGAGTACATTTGTCTGACTGAAGATGGATTGTGCATGCCTAGAGACTGTATTATGGCATTAAAACCATCCAATTTAACTTATGAAGAAGCTGCAGCTTGTCCTACTAGGGGAACATTAGCTTTGTATTTTCTTAAAAATGGGAATATTCAGAATGGACAAAAAGTACTTATTTATGGAGCTTCAGGAGGAGTTGGAACTTTTGCAGTACAGATAGCCAAGCATTTTGGAGCAAAAGTTACTGGAATTTGCAGTACTACAAATGTAGAATTAGTGAAATCCCTGGGAGCCGAGGAGGTAATTGATTATACAAATGAAGAATTTACGAAAAAAGGGGAGGTTTATGATTTTATCTTTGATGCTGTAGGGAAAAGAAAAAGTTCAAAATTGAAATTAATGTGCAAAAAGGTACTAACTCAAAACGGTAAATACATTTCAGTTGATGATGGAACCCCAAAGTTAAATATTGATTATTTAATATTACTTAAAGAGCTTATTGAAACAGGAAAAATAAAACCTGTCATTGATAGATGTTACCCATTAGAGAAGATTGTCGATGCTCACCGATATGTAGACAAAGGGCACAAAAAGGGCAATGCAGTTATAATAATAAGATAAAAAAAAATAGAAAGAGTAAAAAATGCCTAATTCAGACGGTGCTAGGAAAAGCATAGTCCTATCACATACGATAGCATCGTTATGAGAAGAAATTGTTGAATCTGGTTTAGATGAAAAGTCGAAAAGGTTATTAGACAGGCTCATGTTAATGGTAACTCTGACAAAAAGATTATATTACAAAATTACAAACAAGCAAAATTCTGACAAATGAAAACTAAAAATAGAATCAAGTGGTTATCTGAACCGGAAAAACAAGATTACCCTGCGGCATTTTCATATTTAAGTTTAATCTTTGATGAAACCCAAACAAAGCTATTTTTGAGTAAACTTTAAAAGACGAGTATTATACAATATAAATCCAAAGATATATTTCGTGCAAGTTCATTATTTTTGTTAAGACACTATTCTCTATTCAGTAAGAATAAGGCTGGAATTAGTTTTAACGGGAAGCCTCTCGAAACCTAATAAATCTGTTAGGTTAAGATATCAGACGTGCTTTTCAAGACTTTAAATCCAAAGGTGTTGGTAAATCTACTCTCCATTTGTTATCAGGCAAGGGGTAGCAGCAACGAACTTTCCAGGAGAGAATTCAAACTGTAATCACTTCTTTAGGAGGTTTTTTATTTTCTAATGACTTTATAACCTCTTCCAAAGGTATTGGAACAATAAGATCGTCTCCTGAGTTCATTCGAATTATAGTCTTTTTACCTTTATGGGATGGACACAAAGATTCGATGTAAAAGGGATTAATAAACTTGATAGTATTATCTTCGTATTCACCTAAGACAATAAGTTCAACTAGTTTCATAATTATTGTATTTACAAGGTTTACTCAGCAAGTTAATCAATTTAATCCGATCACAACAAAGTAGTTTGATTTTGTTTTTATACTAATTTCATCCGGCTCTTAAGCGCTTTTGCAGGTTGGGGTGTAGGAACGTGGAAAAGCCAATGCTTTGATCATATTTGATCGAAATAAAGTGAACATCCAACACCGGAGTTAAATACTTATCGTTTAACGCGTTGTACCTTTATGACGCAAATGCATATTTTAAATGATTTATTGCTTTATGGTTCTTTGAATTAATGTATTGAAAGAGAGTGACTGCTGTTATCTTCGATAGAATGCGTACAGAAAGACCATTAATGGTTTTTGCATAATTGCGTTTAAGCATAAATTGGTTGCATGATTGATCAAACAAAGTCTCAATGCGTTTGCTCATTCTTAACTACTCCCTTCTTACAGACCATTGGTTATCAAATATAAGTTTTATTTCATGATGATGTAAACCTGGTGTTATATAACCGGAAATAACTCGTAGTGAGACGAAGAGTTATTCTGGTTATTAACACATTTTCTTTTTTGGTCACTTTTTTCTTTTGTTAATATCTTCATTTTCTGTTAATATCATGCCACAGACCTGTACAAGTTTCCCGGGATCTGATGATCAATACCCTGGTGGCAAAGCTGGTTGTTGTAGTAATCCATGTAATCCTTAAGCCCGCTGTAAAGTTCAAGTCCGTCAGCCGGGACCTTGATGTAAACATAATCCCATTTGACTGATCTCCAGAACCTTTCAATAAAAATGTTATCAATAGCTCTGCCTTTGCCATCCATGCTGATTTTGATTTCTTCCTTCTCCAGAAGTTCTATCCATTCATGACAGGTAAACTGACTCCCCTGATCCGAGTTGATTATCTCCGGTTTACCATACCGTTGGATAGCTTCTTTTGTTACGTTCAGACTGCAGGAAGCGTCAAGGCTATTGGATATACCCCATCCGACAACATAACGGCTGTAAACGTCTATTATGGCCGTCAGATAAAGAAAGCCTTTTGGCATCGGAATGTAGGTAATGTCAATTGCCCAAACCTGGTTGGGGTGATCAATCGTAAGCCCT
>CAVVGP010000023.1:0-7057 GCA_963747625.1 uncultured Bacteroidales bacterium
GAAGATCGATGTCTGGGGGAACTCTCCTTTATCGGCGGCCTGACGATATTTCTCATTGGCATCACCTACGCCCTGTCCCGTACGGCAGCGCATCCATGGGCTGGGGAACCCGCTTGTGATCGCCGCACTCCTTGTCGGCTTCCTGCTCCTTACTGCCTTCCCCATCATCGAGACCCGCGTCGAGAATTTGATGTACCGGATGGATCTTTTTAATATCCGAAACTCCGCGTTCGGGAACGCGGCGGTTTATCTCCGCCCTTGCCCGTGGCGGGGTGATGATCATCTTGATCATCCTGCTCCAGGGGGTCTGGCTGCCCCTGCACGGGTACAGTTTCGAGTCGACGCCCTTCTGGGCCGGCTCTACATGCTGCCGCTCACCATCGGGTTTGTGGTGATGGGTCCGCTCTCGGGCATCATCTCCGACAAGTACGGCGCCCGTTGATCAGCACGATGGGCATGGCGCTCGTCGGGGTCTCATTCTTGATCCTCGCCGTCCTGCCCTATAACTTCGATTACCTGCCCTTCGCGCTGGCCCTCCTGATTATGAGTCTCGGGAACGGGATGTTTGCCTCGCCAAACGCAGCGGCGATCATGAACTCGGTGCCGGCTGACAAGCGGGGTGTCACTTCTGGCATGATGTCGACGTTAATGAACTCCGTTTTTGTCCTCTCCATGGGGATGTTCTTGACGATCATCGTCGTGGGACTTACCAGCGCATTTCCCCCGGTCCTTTCCGCGGCGCTGTCGGCTGCCAATGCAACGCAGATCATTCCCTCGATGAACGCGATACCGCCGACCGGGGCATTGTCGCGGCATTCCTGGGATACAACCCGGTCCAGATGATCCTTGCCGGAACAGCTTCTATCAGAGAATTGAACATATCTGCATGGCCGCACCCGCTGCAGAAGGAAGGTGGCCTCATTTTAACAAGCGAAGGGACCTCTTTGCCATAAGTTACAGGCAATCCCATTGCTTTTGCCACAATAGCCGGATTAAGTTCCCCGTCACGGGGAACAGTTCCATCAAGTCTTCCATAAATTTTTATTCCTTCATCCATTATTCCTCTCATGGACTCCTCAAGAACAGGTGCTCCTTCTTCAAGAATAAGGATCTCATTGCACCTGCCTGTTATTTCCTTTACCAGATCCTTTGAAAAGGGGTATGCCGAAATTTTAAGTATAGGGAAATCAATTACGGATTCACCAACATTCTCTAACAGGTAATTATAGGCAAGGCCGCATGCAATTATTCCAAGGTCTTTTTTGACACCATCCTTAAAATTATTATATTTTGAAATCCTGCTTTCAAATTTTAATGAATCATATATGGATAGAAGCGCCCTGTACCTTTTTCTTGCTATTGCCGGAAGGAGTACAAACTGCAAAGGGTCTTCAGGTATGGAAAGCATTTTCTGAGGCAGGCTTTCCCTCAGATTGACACTGGCTCTCGAATGAGCCAGGCGTGTGGTGATTCTGAAAAGAACAGGTATTTTGTACTTTTCAGAAACTTCAAAAGCATCAAAGACCATATCATAAGCTTCCTGCTGGTTTGAAGGCTCAAAACATGGTACAAGAGCGAACTTCCCATAAAATCTTGAATCTTGTTCATTCTGAGAAGAATGCATTGACGGATCATCAGCAGATACAATTATCAAACCACCATTCACTCCCGTAATCGCGGAATTAATAAATCCATCCGCAGCTACATTCAGACCCACATGTTTCATTGCTACCATTGCTCTTTTACCCGCGTACGACATTCCAAGTGCAGCCTCCATGGCCGTTTTTTCATTTGACGACCACTGCATATGTACATTCATTGCTGAGCCTTCTTTAGATGACTGAACAAACTCCATGATCTCCGTTGAAGGGGTGCCCGGGTATGCGTACATCCCGCTTAATCCTGCATCCAATGCTGCTTTTGCTATTGCTTCATCACCTAACATTAATATTTTTCCCATATGATGATTTTATATTTGACCTTTATTATAAATTCAGAGACTAAATTAACACGAAGTAATTGTCAAAACAGATACAATAATTATAAATTTACAGACACAAATATTGAAATATTTTCCAAACTATAATATGATTGAACTGTTTTATCTCTTATAATGTTTACAATCGATCTTTTGTTGATATCAATTGTCCCGACAAATTAAAATATGTTTAAATGTTTCATCGTTACAATCATTAATGTTTATTTTGCATTGCTATTTGAATTGATTATATAACACATCGTATTTAATTGAATAAGTTTTCATTTATAGCAGTAATTTTCATTTTCTCTTTAACTGCGCTTTATGGCCAGAAAGATGAAAACATGAAATACGTCCAGGTGAGCGGTATCATTACAGATAAATCTTATAAGCCTGTCGGAGGTGTCGCTGTAATATCCAAAAAGCTTAAAAAGGGAATTCTTAGTGAACGATCGGGAATTTATTCAATTACCAGTACGCCCGGAGATACAATCTTCTTCCGAGCCCTGGGTTTCAAAAGATATCATACCATTATACCTGAATCTTTCGAAAACAGCCATTGTGAAGTTGATATTGCATTGGATGTTGACACTATCCAGATCAAGGAAGTGAATATTCTGCCATGGAAAAATTATGGTGAATTTCTGACCGACATGACCAAAGAACAGCCTGTTGATCCTCTCCTTGAAAATATGACTGACAATATCGCTTCAATTTATGTGGCAATAGAAAATCAGGGTAACTATACAATTTCACCTGAAGCTGGTTACAGGTACGCCATGGAACAAAATTTTGGAGCTTTGGCAGTCAGAGGGCAATTTCCTATTAACAACCTGTTGAATCCTTTTGCCTGGGCAAAATTCATAAAAGAATTAAAGACCGGATTGCTTAAAAATCAGAAGATCGAAAAGCCAATAAGACCCAAAGTCAGAAAAAAGATTAAAAAAAATAAAAGAGATAATTAATCTGTCCTATTTGCTGAAGGGCAAGTGATAAAGATCCTCTTTAAAGACAAATTCATTAACTGATTTCCTTGGCCTTCGTTTTTCATCCCTTTTGATTAATTCAGGGGAAAGCAATGAACCATCTCCCAGATAACCAAGAGCCATCATTGCCACGGGTTCAATATCATTTCCCAGTTTGAAATATTCCTTTACCTTTTCTATTGAATAACCGCCCATCTGATGAACATAAATATCTAAAGCCAGAGCTTGTAATAACAGATTATTCACCGCCATCCCGGTATCGTGAAAAGCATATCGGTTAGGTTTACCGTTATACGAAAATTTAGTTTTTGCCATGCTTATTACCAGTGCGTAAGCATTCTTAGCCCACACTTTATTCCCATCTGAAAGAAACCCGATATAATCATTAAAAGTATCCCTGTCGTCCTGAGTTGAAAAAACGAATATCCATGGTTGCTCATTATTGCATGAGGGGGCACAGCTTGCAGCTTCAAACATTGCTTTCATTTTGAATTCTTCAACCGGAGCCGGCGAAAAAGAGTAAGGACTCCACCTCTCCTGAATGATTTCAAGAATCAGTTCTTTTTTCATAATAATCCTGGTACTTTTATCAGTTCGACATCTGATTTAAAAAATGCTTTTATCTGTTGTTCCTTTGTTATCCCGGGTATCCGGAATTATGCTCTTTGTGGTAATAATAATTAACCACTAAGGTAATCAATTCCGGGAACTCATGATCACAAATGCACACAGCGATAACCTCATCATTCCTGACTTTTAAAAAATTTATTAAATGGTTTATAGCCCTCTGAAGGCAATAATTTATAATTTCGCAGAGTATGAGAAAGGACAAAGGCAAACTGGCTGGTATTCTGGGAACAATTATTATTCATTTGATTGCCGGAATAATATTTATGTCCTTACAGCTAAGATCATTACAAAAAGTTATATCAAAAGAATATGAAGTGGAGCTTGCACCTGAAACAGAACCTGCAGTGAAAAAGGAAAAACCTGCAGAGCAAACAGCCACAACAGTTGAAAAGGTTCTTAAGGGTGATGCAGAAATGATGAATATTGCCAAAAACCTTTCAAGCAAATCAGAAGAAAAGATAAACCCTTCAGAATATATCGAAAAGGTCAAGGAAGAGCTTATAAAAAGCGGCAAGCTGGGGGCCGATAATTTTATCGATGATCAAAAGAAACAGAGTGAAACAAAGGGTGATGTTGACCCCTCTGTAAAAAAAGATACTACCGGCGATAAAGAAAAAGTCAAACCCGGCACATCGCAGGAAATGGCCGTAAATTACAAAGGCCCTACAAGGATCTATTACGATCTCTTTGGACGCACTCACCTCTATCTGCCAATACCTATTTATAAATGTGAGGGATCAGGTAAGGTCGTTTTGTCTATTGAAGTTGACCAGAGTGGAGTGGTACAGAAAGCACAAATCGTTGAAAGAGAAAGCACGGTATCAGATCCATGTCTTATTGAGACAGCAGTGAATACAGCTCTCGAATCCCGATTTAATGCCGATGCAAATTCTCCTAAAATACAGATTGGGATGCTTGCCTATGAGTTTGTGGCACAATAAATGGCACAGCTGCGCCGTGGTATCGTTGTGACGCTCAATTAAAATAACAGACTCTCCGATGAATAATTATAAGGTTGAATAATCTCAGGGGTATTTCTCTCCGACGCCCTCGAGTTAATCAAAGGACTAATTGTATGAGCTTTAAGCATCTCCGAAGGAGCCGGAACTAATAGTTCAAGAGCATGTGCTTGTAATATTGAAAGGTCCAGCCATTTTGTTTCGGAAGTTTTATTAAGTATTACAGGCATTCTTTTGCCTGAGTTATGAATCCTGGCCATCAGGTCATTTGCTTCCGTTGTGATCAGTGAGAATGTACTGAAAGTCTCTCCTGTATTGTTTTCAACCCAATCATCATAAATACCTGCAATTGAGATTATTTCATTTCCGGAATGATATATATACCAAGGGATATTCTCATTGCCTACATGCTGCCACTCAAAGAACCCACTAACAGGTATAATGCATCTTTTTGACCTGAAAGATTTAGAAAATGAGGGTTTCGTTGAAATACTTTCAGACCTTGCATTAAAAGTCTTATACCTGATCTCATTTGCCTTGTCTAGGCTTTTTGTCCATGACGGAATCAATCCCCACTTCAGCAGCTTAATTTTTGAAGGATCATCTGAACATATTGCCGGGATGGAGGGCAGAGCAAAAGCATTGTAATAGTAACTGGGCCTGTATTTATCAGGGTCGATTAAAGTTGCTCCAAAACGGTTTTCGAGTTCTTCCTTAACAAGATTCACATTGACAGTAAAACACATGTTTACCTGCTGAAGTTTTCAGTTAATGTATTTTTAAGAGGTACAGGAGGTGAATAATCGAAAAGATCATAATCGGGCCAGGGATCAATTTTTGATAATGCCCTGTTCATCATATTACTAATATAGGAATATATTTCAGGGCCATTCCATGCACTTGAATTAAATAGAACAACCCATGAGATTCCATCTGATTGCCGTTTCATTACACCGGCACTGCCGGGGAAAGAACCAGTTCGCCACCAGGTTCCATCCATACCTGTCTCTTTCCATCCTACCGGTGCAAACCCGTTTTCATTATCTGTCATAAATTTTATACTTTGATCGCTGAGAATATCGGGTCGTGTGTTAAAACCATCAACCGCCAACAGTAATCTCATCAGATCAGGAGCAGTGGAAATCCATGCACCTGCTGCGCCAAGAGTTCTTATGTCATTTCCTCCATAACTTGGGGGAACCATCTCGCCTGTACCATAAATGGAAGGTTTAAGTGCAACATCTAAAGGCTCATAGTAAGTTACCTCAAAAGTGGCTCGCTCTGAAGGAAGATTGCCGGCAAGTTTCATATCATAAATACCAAGAGGTTCCAGTATCTCTTTCTTGCAATAATCTTCATACGGCATCCCTGTGACTTTTTCAATGACCAGACCGAGAATACTATATCCAAGATTTGAATATGCCTTTCCTCTTCCCGGGGTATATTGAAGCCTTTTTCCAAGCACAAATTTCACAATAGTCTTCAGATCGACAGGAGGTTTCACTCCCATTTTTTCCGCTATCACTATTGGCATAAACATTTGATCCCCATAACGCTGCGACCATCCGGCTTCATGGCTCAACAGCTCAGCTACTGTTATATCGAAGACTCTTTTGTCTTTAGGCTGACCAAAATAGGGATCATTAAGTATGCCATCGGAACCAAAAACCTTGTCATTCAGTGATAACTTCCCCTTTTCCTGAAGCTTCATTATTGCGATTGCTGTTACTAATTTTGAAATGCTGGCAATTCTGAATTGACTATAGGGCTGAGTTTCAGTTTTTGATGTCGTATCTGCATATCCAAACCCCCTGGCAAAAATCAGTTTTCCATCTTTGGAAACAGCAATCGAAGCACCCTCTATTGTCCATTTTTTTAAAAATGCATCCACAGTTTTTTCAACACCTGTAAATTCAATTCCCGATGAAACGCTGTTGGTTAGTCTGACATTGTTTGGTATAAGCTTGTCACGAAGTACCAGATGTTTTCTTTTGCACCAGGGTTAGAACTTACGAATATAAACAATAGCGTAACCAATAATATTTTGACTTTTTTTCATTAACTCAGATTCATTTTCACCTGACAAAAATAAAAAGTATTCCTATTTCCACGTCAAGATTACCATAAAAAATCCTAAATTGCCTGATGAATCAGGTAATAACTTAAAAATTATCATATAAAATTGGTCGAACCAGTATTACAATCTTAAATCAAAAGAAGATATTTTTTTTGGCAAACTACATTTGACTTTTTTCAAGGATTACAGCATGATAAAAAATATAAAATCTGATGCAGTTTATTTTAAATTCGGGTTCAAAAAATTAACTTTGTAATATATGCTGTCCATGAACCTAAACAAAATACAGATTCTATTAATACTAACGCTGCTTCTCATCTCAGGCAGAACATATTTCAGGTTACCAGGCCAGATTCAGCATACTATGATACTACTGAATATGTTCCCGTTTTTTACAAAGGTGCACTCGACTATAACCTTATGATTG
>CAVVGP010000024.1:0-9617 GCA_963747625.1 uncultured Bacteroidales bacterium
ACAGGGAGATTTATATGGAATGCAAATCAGCAGAAATAAAAGGCAAAACAAGGATTGAATTCTTAAACTGAATGATAAGCTGAAAGCAATTCAGCTTTAATGTCATGCAATATCGTGTACAATCAGCTGATCAGGCTATAGGTCAAAGGTGATTTTTCAAACCGAGGTCAGAATATGTACAATTTCATTATTTCTTAATTTTCAGAATATCCTGAAGAGGAACATTAAACCCTTCAGCACTTATTTTCACATCACCGTGGATTTTTTCCTGCGGGCATTCTGCAACAACAGTCCGGGATTCACCTGGTAACAAAGTAAAGTATCCATCAGAAAAATAAGCTGGAAGAATTCTTTTACCTGTAATGCCGTCTCTTGCATTCAGCTTGATGGAAACAGCCATAACTCTTGTCGGATTGGTCACAATAAAGGTAAATCTCTCCAATTTGCCTGCCAGATTTTTACCGGTCAGTTTCCCTTTAATTTTAACTTGTTTAAGGTTATTTAATGATGTAAAATCCTTTTTCCCGTCGTTTGTTTTAATATAAGTATTTTCCGACAGCGGAGCTCCGTTTGCAGAAAACGTACTAAGACGGGCGATATAAACAGGAGGAAGATTTGCGGGTAACTCAGGTTCAAAACATTTTATGCTGCTGTTGGCTTTTGAGTCGTTAACAGACTGATTCGGTGAAAATCTCCCTGGAATCAAGATCCCATATTTTCAACCCTGTACTGATACCCGGCATAATCCTTCAGTGTATTATTAATGAAATAAACATTATGACTATCGGGCTGAAACTGGATATGCAGAGGTTCACATGCCTTTCTGCTGCCATAATACACTCCGTTTGTCTCATAATCTGAAGAATATGTCTGCCATACTGTGCTAGGCCAGGCAGGATGAGACATCCACAATAATAAACCGCTGCAGGTGTTCCATAATCGATAGTTCCATACCTCGAATATTTCGCGATAGATTTCGTAATTCAGCATCTGTGCCTTTACTGCATAATTCATCAAGATTATTATATGAACCATACTGATCTTCAATAGCCTTGATATAATCTATCTGTCCTTTGTGAAGATCGTGGTAATACCAGGCATCACCAATTGGCCAGAGGTCTTCCGCGGGCATCATTCCTCGCATTGTTTCGGCAACAGGTATAGCAGGAGCTCCTGTTTCGGTGTTAAACCCTTCTTTATGATGTATCTCTTTCTTTACAAAATCGCTATAAAACCATGGTCCGCTGTTGGTAAGATTGTTTAATATGGAACTTGAATGATAGATCCTTGTTCCGTCTTCCCTTGCCTGGAGAATCTGAAGGCTGTCATCAAGCGACAGGGGAGGATTTCCTTCGTTGCGGCCACACCACAAAGCGATGCTTGGATGGTTACTGTAACGGCGGATGACATCCCTGGCATTATTCATGAACAACTGGTTATCCCATGGATCGACATTGTAGTTCTCGGTGCTCATCCAGAAATCATTCCATATAAGCAAACCGTATTCATCGGCTAGTTCATAGAAAACCTCTTCAGTGCTCTGCCCTACCCAGTTCCTTATCATTGTAAAACCTGCATCTTTTTGAAGCCTGAAGAAAGGTTCCATTTTTTCACGCGAAACACGTTTCATTGCTTCATCCAGTCCCCAGTTACCTCCGCGGCAATAAACAGGCCTCCCATTCACCTGTATAACAAGATATGGAGCTGAACCTGGTGTAATTCCTTTATCAAATAATACCGTATCTTTAAGGTCAGGAACAATACCTATCTGAACTCCATTTGGTAAATGCCGGGTCTCATAACTGCGCATCCTGTAAGTAATTATCTTATCCGTTTTCTTCCATACTTTCAGAGGGATTCAGGTTAACCCTTACATTCTGCCTGGCTTGCTGATAATCGACAGTAAAGTCATAGGTCATCTCCCTTATGCCAAATCTTACATTTTTAGTATCTGACACTACATTTTCCTCTTCCGTAACTGAAAGTTTAAGGTTATAAAGTTCCTGCCTGCCCATATCCGTTGGGCCACCAGAGACGAGGTTTCTGAAAATTAACTGAGGATATTCAGCAGGATCAAATTCAACAATATTTTGTTCACCGGCATTCAAAGTTACCTGCTTTGAAAATTTAACAGATTCAATTTCTCCCGACAGCACGAAGTTTTCTTCTTTCACTGTTATTAATAAGTGTGGTTTTGATGCTTATTTTAGCGCTGGTCGTATCGGGTAATGGCAATTCAGTTATCACCTGTGGATCAGCAATCTGAGCATCGGAAGTGTGCTATCAGCCTAACATCCTGCCATATACCCATGTTTCGGTCGCGTATCCCGGGATCCAGTCCCAGCCTTCGGTACAGACAAATGTCAGGACCATCATAACAGAGCACACCTCCATTCGGACCAATTTCGCGAAGGTTCTCTTCATGCGGGATTCCTGGGTGAGGAGGTGGAAGAATATGAACTGCAAGTATATTAATACCGTCTTTTCTGATTAAAGACGAATATATCAAACTGGCCTCTTGCAAATGCGCCTGTTATTGTGCCGACCATAGATCCGTTAAACCATACCTCAGCCTTATAGTTTATGCCATTCAGGAGAAGTTGCACTTTTTTGTTTTCTGCACCTTCAGGTAAAGGCAAGACTGTTCTGTACCACCAATCTGTACGGCAAAGAGTATCGGGAATTGAAAGATTATTCAATCCATACAGCGGATCAGGATAATAGCCCCTGTTAACAAGGGTTGTAAGTATAGTCCCGGGAACAGTGGCATTTATCCATTTGCCGGTATTATAAGCCGGGCTGGTTATCTCTTTGCCGTTGGCATTGATTTTTTTAGCAGCAGCAAGCACCCATCCTTTGGAGATAATCCATTCATTATCCTGATGTTTTGACCAGTTCGGTCTCTTCAGCAATTTCCGGCAGTATTTTTGGCTGAATGACAGCGACTCTCGATTTTGGAAGATCTGCAGGATCCTGGGGTTTACTTAATCCCATATTCTGCCCATGAAAGGGAAGATACGAAAGAATGCAAAAGAAGATTGTTATCAGGATTAATCGAAGCAAACCTAATCTGTATTTTATTTCGCACATTTTATTCAGGTATAAGATAATCGGAAATTTGGATAATGAGTATTCTGTAGATATTTTGTGAGACAGGATTCATCCAGATCAGCTGATCTTTAAAGTTATCACTGAGTTTGTATGATTTTTTGTGATAATTTATTGATTCACCAATTATCTGAATTTTGTTCAGATCGGCTGTTCCGGCTCCGGTCTGACTGCAAAAATTCAGGTAACCTACATTTGGCAAAATCGATACCCATGAGTTCAATTGCAACACGGTCGGCAGCCAGCCAGTCAAGTCCTGCAACACAAACCCTGTGGTCAACAGGGGTTCCGTCATTCGGACCGTTCCCTTCCATTCCCTCAAATCCATCTATTACAGCCAGATGAGGGTGCAACTGCTGCTGACATTGCATAAAGATTATAGTTTATCCCTCGAAATCCGTTGCCATGCATCAGTGGTTTATCACTTTCGCGCCTTTCCTACTTGAAGCACTGAAAGTAAATCCCGCGATCTTTTATAGGTGACCCGAACCACTATATTTTTCAGTGATAAAGTCGCAAAAACACGGTCGTGCGTTTTCATACTGGCCACTGAAACTATAAATGAATCGGGATCAAGCATAATATGAGAAACCCTTACAGGATGAGGTCTGAAATCCTTTTCGTCAAAGACATAAACAATATCATAACGGTTCCTGATCGAGATCAACCAGTTTTACACCATATTTATCAACCAGCCTGAAATAGCCAAAGTTTTTAAATCCATCAAGAGTGGGCCCATTTGCAGCTGATTCTGCAATATGACGATATTCCTGGCTTTCCCTATTGATTTAAGAAATTCAAGGATACCCTCAAGAGTATCAGCATGTGTGGAAGCTCAGACGAAGTCAGTATTACATTATTTGGTTTCAAGAATAACCCGTCGTGTTTCCGATAGCTTTGCTGATCTCCTCCGAAAAAGGCTGAAGTGCCCTGAAAACCATGTCGGCCCTGTTGTCTCCTGTAGTAAGGGCCACACTTGCTGTATACTGTTCTGTTTCCCAAAAGCAGCAAGAGTATCAAAAGGCTTGATACAGGTGGCTGCTACTCCTCCCATAATAAGTTGTCCTTAAAAAATTTCGCCGGCTAAATTTTGTCATGGCATTGGTTTTTGGCATAAAACAAACTTACAAAAATTAGATCATAATGAAAAGATATGAAGTGTAATATTTTTACACACTATACTGTCTAATATTTTGACAAAGTACTCAAAGACATATTTTTTATACAGCCTGATACTACTGACTATTTAATAATTTGGTACATTCTTTGGCATATAAAATCAGAAATTACGAATTACAGAATTACGAAATCTGAAATTGAAATGAAAAGAATTTATCTTATAATATCACTGCTAATAGCAATAGGCCTTCAGGAAATATCAGCCCAGGTAAAAAAATGGACTCTGGAGGATTGCATAAATTATGCAGTTACAAACAATATAGGACTTAAAAGGCAAAAGCTTCTGACCGAGACTAATGATGTCAATTTGTTAACAGCAAAAATGAATATTCTTCCTTCGCTCAACATGGGATCAAGTGCCAATATACAATACGGAAGGAGTGTCGATCCGATTTCAAACGGCATTACCTTTATTCAAAACTTTACGAACGGTTATAACATTAATCTACAAATATTAAGCTTTTCAATGGTTTTGCTACTTTAAATACTATTTCAGCGAGTAAATTCATGGTAAAGGCCGGATTGGAAAATGAAAAAATAGCAAGGAATACACTTATTATTAATATACTGGGTCAGTATTACCAGGTTTTATATTCCTACGGACTTGAAGAGGCCTCAAAAATGCAGCTCGATCTTTCGGAAAAACAGCTTTTCAGAATATCGAAAATGGTTGAAACAGGTAAAGAGGCTGTGTCGAAAAAATATGAAATTGAAAGCCAGGTATCTGCCGACAAACTTTCTTATACAGTAGCTCATAATACTACCAGCCAAGCAATTACAACACTGAAACAAATGTTGCAGCTTGGGCCTGATAAAGAGTTTGATATTCTGATGCCCGATCTGAATAATCTTCTGATAATAGATGACTCATATAATACTGATAGTATTTATAAAATTGCAGCAGAAACCCTGCCAAGGTTAAAAGCAATCGAATTTGAACTCAAAGCTTCCAAAAAACAGATAGCTGCGGCCAGGGGAAATCTTGCGCCAAGTGTGTATGCCGGTGGCTCTCTTTTTACAGGTTACTACGCTCTTCTTTACGACACATTACACCAGGAATCTTTTTCAAGACAAATGCATAACAATTTCGGTCAGGTAATATCCCTTTCCATCAACATACCAATTTTCAACAATTATGCCACAGCAAGAAGTATTAAACTGGCAAAAATCAAAAATAATGATACCGAACTACAGCTCGAACAGGAGCAAAATAACCTGTATACAGATATCGAAAATGCATGTCTCAACTATAACAGGGGGAAAGATGAATATGCAGCTGCCAAAGCAAATTATGAATTCAATACCAAATCTTTTGAAGCTGTTCAGAAAAAATTTGAAACTGGACTTGTTGATGTAACAGAATACTCTACGGCTAAAACAAGCTTATTCAAAGCCGAGACAGAGTCGCTTAGGACGAAACTGGAACTACTGATCAGAAAACTAACAATTCAATTCTATTCGACAGGCGAATATGAAAATCTTATTAAATAAAAATTTCAGTCAATAACTATATAAAAATTTACTAATTATTAACACATATTTAAAATGGATACTCCTCTACAATCAATGGATAAAGCGATCCCGAAAAAGAAGGGCCTGCAGAAAAAGCATCTGGGATATATTGCAATCGGGATAGCAGCTATCGTACTCATATACATGGCTTTCTTCGCTGACCGGACTTCGACATATAAAGTTGAAAAAGACAAACTGATAATAGAAACCGTGACCGAAGGTCAGTTCAACGATTACATAACGGTTCCCGGCACGGTAGAACCCATAACAACCATCTTTCTCGATGCTGAAGAAGGCGGAAGAGTTGAGGAAAAACTTATTGAAGAGGGATCGATGGTCAAAAAAGGAGAAATCATATTGCGACTATCTAATCCCGATCTCTATCTTAATATTCTTAACAGTGAATCGCTTCTTGCAGAAAAAGAGAACTTCCTTCGATCAACACAGATTGAGATGGAACAGGAGAGACTGGCTATTAAAAGGGAGCTTGTCAGCTTAAAGTACGATATTGAAAGAAAAGAGCGTAATTACCGGCAAAATGAAACCCTTATAAAAGACAGCCTGATTTCAAAGGAAGATTTCCTTCGCTCAAAAGAAGATCTGGATATGTCAATATCATCCAAAGACCTGTATCTTGAAAGGGAAAGACAGGATTCAATATTTCGTTCTGTAAACGTTGAAACCATTAAGAAGGACCTTGAGAACATGAGGAGTAACCTTAATATGGTAAAGCAAAGAGTGGAAAACCTGAATGTCAGGGCAAATGTTGACGGCCAGCTCGGTATATTAAATGCAGAAATCGGACAGTCGATAAATAAAGGTGAAAATATGGGACAGATAAATGTACTGACCTCCTATAAAGTAACTGCACAAATTGATGAACATTATATCGACCGGGTAAGAGCCCAGTTAAATGCCACTCTTGACAGACAGGGTAATACATATAATCTTACCGTAAGACGGGTATTTCCGGAAGTAAGAAACGGTACCTTTAAAATTGAAATGATTTTCCGCGACAGTATGCCTGATAATATCAGAACCGGTCAGACATATTATATAAGTCTGCAACTGGGCCAGCCAAAAGTGTCAGTTCTTGTACCAATTGGCGGATTCTTCCAGGAAACAGGCGGTCAGTGGATATTTGTTCTGGATCCTACTGAATCCTTTGCTACCAAACGCAATATCTCAATCGGAAGAAAAAATCCAAAATATTATGAAGTACTTTCCGGTCTGAAACCTGGTGAAAAAGTGATAGTATCGGGATATGAAACATTCGGAAAAAATGAAAAGCTTATTCTCAAAAAATAAAAATAAATATTAATAAGTAAAGTCATGATTAAAACTAACGATTTAACAAAGATCTTCAGAACTGAAGAAGTTGAAACAACTGCTCTTAACAAAGTGACTCTCCATGTAAAAGAGGGTGAATATGTGGCAGTAATGGGACCGTCAGGCTGCGGAAAATCCACCCTTCTCAATATTCTAGGATTACTCGATAACCCTACTTCCGGAAGTTATGTATTCAACGGGACAGAAGTGGCTAATCTTAAGGAACGCGACAGGACTATTTTCCGTAAAGGAAATATAGGTTTCGTCTTCCAGAGCTTCAACCTGATTGACGAACTTAATGTTTATGAAAACGTTGAGTTACCTCTTATATACCTTAAGATGAAAACTAGTGAAAGAAAAAAAAGTGTTGAGGATGTTCTTGAAAGAATGAAGATAGGTCATCGTGCAAAACATTTTCCCCAGCAGCTTTCAGGAGGTCAGCAACAGAGAGTGGCTATAGCCAGGGCTGTAGTCGCAAATCCCAAACTTATTCTTGCCGACGAACCAACAGGTAACCTTGACTCAAAAAATGGTATTGAAGTTATAAATCTTCTTACCGAACTGAACAAAGAAGGGACAACAATAATAATGGTTACCCACTCCGACAGGGATGCAGGTTATGCTCACAGAATTGTAAACCTGTTTGACGGCCAGATCGTAACAGAGAAATAATACACATTATTGAAATATTTTGATCGGAGGTTTCCCAAGGGAGACCTCTTTTTATTTAAATTGACCATGTCGTAGGGACGTTGCATGCAACGTCCCTACGAATGCAACGTCCCTATGAATGCAACGCCACCACGAATGCAACATCACCACGAATGCAACGTCACCACATCTGTCTAATAATTTGAACCCTTTTGTGTGATTTGTTGACAAAAGGCTCCCTTTATAATAATTTATTTAATGTATATTACTGAATATGTGAGTCATACAAATATTGGCATCTGTTTTGAGACTTTTTTTCGAGGTGTTTTTAAAACTTTGAAAATATGATAAAGATATTATTCCGTAATGGGCTGAGATCACTGGTTAAACAAATGCCATATTCATTTGTGAATATTCTAGGTCTGACAATCGGCGTCGCTTCAATCCTGATAATACTATTGTGGATCTCGGTAGAATCAGGTTACGATAAATTTCATAAAAACGGCGATTGTTTATACAGAGTCGGAGAAATCATGAAAACTCCAACTAAGGAAATTAATATGGCTGTTATTAATGCTCCTGCAGGACCCGAGTTTAAAAGAGAGTTTCCTGCTGTTGAGAATATGGTCAGATTCGAAATTGATGAGAAATCAGTTATATATAATGATAAAACAATCAAACTCAGAGTACTGTATTCTGATAGTACATTCTTTGATATGTTCTCCTTCGATCTTGTTACTGGAAATAAATTAAATTGTCTTAATTCCCCCCAGGGAATAGTTTTGACAGAAAACAGTGCCAGAAGAATCTTTGGTAATAGTGATCCTCTGGGAGAAAGTATGCTCATCTCGGGGGAGACATTCACCGTCACAGCAGTTGCGAAAGATCCTCCCGTCAATACTAATATGCAGTTTGATTGCATTGCCCCGCTATCAGTAATAACCAGAAAGATGCATATCGGATGGGACGGCGGACTATCATGTTATACTTATCTGAAACTGGTGAAAGGTACGGATCCATCCATTCTTGAAAGACAGATAATGGAATATATGGAGGGAGCCATTAACAAAAAATACCGTGCATTTGGATATGCATTAAATCCATATCTTCAGAAAATAGGTGACATACACCTCAAATCTGAGGCTGATTATGAATTGGGTGAAAAGGGCAGCCTGAAAAAGATCATTTTGTTTGCAGGTATAGGCTTGCTGATATTATTAATAGCATGCTTCAATTTTGTAAATATCAGCACGGCACTTTCCTTCAAAAGAGCAAAAGAAGTTTCGGTAAAAAAGATATTCGGATCGGACAGAAAGAATATCGTATTGTATTTTGTTTTTGAATCGGCAATAGCAATATTAATATCACTTATTCTGGCTTCCCTTCTTGTTAAAATTTTGCTGCCGGCAACTTCGGAATTAATCGGCGAAAGACTATCACTAACATTAATCAAACCAGGAGAATGGCTGATAATCTATATCTCTATTTTTATTTTCTGTACTGTTTTTGCCAGCTTTTACAGCTCCTTTTATCTTTCGTCAATTAATCCACTGGCTTTGCTATCGAATGTCAACAGTGGAAAAAGAAAGCAATACTCCAGGAATATTCTTGTGACATTTCAATATGCAATTTCAATTGTACTTATTATATGCTGTCTTGTTATTTATTCCCAGATGCAATACGTGAAAAAGAGCGATAAAGGATTCAATGAAAAAAACCTGCTCCTCATCAATCTGAATTCAAAGACAGCAGCAACATACGAATCGATTGTGAATAAGTTTTCTTCTATCCCAGGTGTCAATTCCGTATCAGTATCAGCGGGAGGGGAGGACAATGCA
>CAVVGP010000025.1:0-3805 GCA_963747625.1 uncultured Bacteroidales bacterium
ATGATTACATTGAAAAGAATATTTTTGAATACAAAGGCTATAATCATAAAGAATACTATAGCTAAAATAGACCTGATAATGTGCCACCTTAATTCCTCGAGATGCTGAAGAAACGACATCTCTTTCTCTCCATTCTTTCCTTTTTTACCAAATATTGCCATTAACAACTGTTATTAGATTGATTCAAATTTCAGCCTGTAAAGATGATAAATCTTATTTTGCAAAACAATATTTATCTTTTAGTGTTATGAAGATTAGAAATCTTAATAAGAATAATTGGAATTCTGAAGATTAAATAATAACAGATCAGTTTATTAGTCATTATGACAAAAGAAAGCAAAAAATCAGATTCGTCTTGTAAAGAAGAAAATGATTAATGCTGAAAATCACAGATTGTTTAACCCAATATCATTTTTGTTAATTAATAGTTAAAAATACTATTTGATTAAGAATTTTAGTAACTTTATATAAACTGTAAAAGCAAAATTCTTTGCAGGCTGATAAAATTATCATTTTGGGAAGCTTATGTTGAATGATTCTACTATACACGATTACTTAAAGAAGTATTTTGGTTTTGATACTTTTAAGGGTAATCAGGAGCCAATTATAAGAAATGTTCTGGCTGGGCGGGATACTTTTGTACTTATGCCAACGGGTGGTGGCAAATCACTGTGTTACCAGTTACCTGCTGTTATGAAGACGGGAACAGCAATTGTAATTTCCCCTCTGATTGCCCTTATGAAAAACCAGGTGGATGCAATGAGGAACTTCAGCACGGATGATGATGTTGCACATTTCCTTAATTCATCTCTCACAAAGACTGAAATAGCAAGGGTAAAAAATGATGTTTTGTCGGGGAAAGCAAAACTTCTGTATGTTGCTCCCGAATCGCTTACCAAAGAGGAAAATATAGAATTCCTTAAGAATATAGATATCTCCTTCTATGCAATTGACGAAGCCCATTGTATTTCAGAGTGGGGCCATGATTTCAGGCCGGAGTACAGAAGAATCAGGCCTATTATTGATATGATCGGACGATCACCTATTATTGCCCTTACTGCAACAGCTACTCCGAAAGTCCAGCACGATATTCAGAAAAACCTCAGTATTCTCGATGCTGATATATTTAAATCTTCCTTTAACCGGCCTAACCTCTATTACGAGGTGAAATCAAAACAGGACGTTACAAAGGAGATAATAAAGTATATTAAAAATAATGCAGGGAAATCAGGAATTATTTATTGCCTGAGCCGTAAAAAAGTTGAGGAGATGGCAGAGGTCCTTAAGGTAAACGGTATCAGAGCTCTCCCTTATCATGCCGGGATGGATTCAGCTACACGTACACTGAACCAGGATAAGTTTCTGATGGAAGAGGCAGATATAATTGTTGCAACCATTGCCTTTGGAATGGGAATTGATAAACCCGATGTCAGGTTCGTGATTCATTATGATATACCTAAAAGCCTTGAAGGATATTACCAGGAGACAGGACGGGCAGGACGCGACGGTGGCGAGGGTAATTGTATTGCATATTACAGTTACAACGATATCCTTAAACTTGAGAAATTCATGCAGGGGAAACCTATTGCAGAACAGGAGATTGGTAAACAACTTCTTCTCGAAACTGTATCCTATGCTGAATCATCTGTTTGCCGAAGAAAGCTCCTTCTTCATTATTTTGGAGAAGAATATCTAAAAGATAACTGTGAAGCGTGCGATAACTGTCTGCATCCTAAATCACAATTTGAGGGAAATGAGGCAGTTGTAAGCGTTCTTGAAACAATACTTGCTGTTAAGGAGAAATTTAAAGCTGATCATATTGCAAACATCCTCTCGGGGAAAGTTACTTCGGCAATCAAATCATATAAACATCATAAACTGGAATTTTTCGGCATAGGTGAAGATAAAGACGAAAAATTCTGGAATATGGTTATCAGACAGGCTCTCATAGCCAAATTTCTTACGAAGGATATTGAAAATTACGGCCTTTTAAAGGTTACGCAGAAAGGCATGGAGTTTCTCGAAAATCCGACATCCTTCATGCTCGCAGAGGATCATGACTATGCCGACACTGCTGATGAAGAAAATGCCTTTGGTGCCAGAACAGCTGCTGTTGATGAAGAACTCTTCAGTATACTCAAGGATCTTCGTAAAAAGCTGTCGAAACAGAAAGATGTCCCTCCGTTTGTAATATTCCAGGATCCCTCTCTCGAAGATATGGCTATACAGTATCCGATAACAATTGATGAACTTCAGAATATATCAGGAGTGGGAGCAGGCAAGGCTCAGCGTTATGGGAAGGAATTCATTGACATAATAAAAAAATATGTTGAAGAAAAAGAGATTATCAGACCTCTCGATATGGTTGTCAAATCAGTTGTCAATAAATCTGGCATTAAAGTCTACATCATCCAGAGTATAGATATGAAAAGGCCTCTCGAGGATATTGCTGAAGCCAAGGGACTGGAGATGCCGGAGCTGATATCCGAAATTGAAGCGATTGTTAATTCAGGAACCAGAATAAACCTCGATTATTATATTAATATGACAATTGATGAGGAGCGTCAGCATGATATATATTCATATTTCAGAGAAGAAGCTGAATCTGATTCTCTTGAAGATGCCATTAAAGAACTTGGAAACGAATTTGAAGAAGAAGAAATAAGACTGGTGAGAATTAAGTTCCTTTCGGAAATGGGGAACTGATGCTGGTTTTCTGATCCCGGATTTAGGTTTACAGATATTTTAAAATTTACGATCGTAAATTATTTTTCCCACGATAGCAGGGAGGAAAATACTACAGAAAGAACATAAAAGGGATATATTAACTGGGCCGGCAAAAACCACCTCATAAGTTTTCTTATTCCATATCTGGCGGATGTGTTAAGCAGGATCAGAAAGTCCGGCACGGATTTCAGGATTAAAACTGACAGGAAGACCGGGGTAAAAGCCGGATTGATAAACACTCCGGCAAAATAAGACAGCTGCAAAATAATTGCAACAAATGTTACAATTCCAAGTAAGGTTGTTTCAGAGTCATTATATGCTTTGATTTTGGAGATCCATCTGGTTCTTTGTTTAAGGTATGCCCCGACTGCTGAGGGTGATTCTGTTATTACGAGTGCCTCAGATGATTCCAGCCATAATATCCTGGCCTGCACTTCTTTTTTAAGCCCATGTAATAAGAAAACATCATCACCGGAGTTTATTTCATCATGAAGCTCACCGGAATGATTGAGGTAAGCCTGCTTTGTAAAGGCAAGGTTAGCGCCGTTGCACATAGTTGCCTCTCCCGAAAGAGCCGTACCTGCAGTTATTCCCTGGAGACTCAGGAATTCCAGCTCCCGGAACCTTCCGAAAAAACCCCGGGCTGATTTTATCATAACCGGACAAATTATCATATCCGGGCTATTTATCTCATAAAATGCAGCGATTGTTCTGATCCAGTCCTTCCCCATTGTACAATCCGCATCAGTCGTGATGATAAGCTTGCCCCTTGAAGATAAGATTCCGGTTCTGAGTGCTTGTTTTTTCCCTTCTCCATTATTGTCAAGGATAATAATATTTTTTATCCCTGCAAATCCTGAAGCAAACTCAAAAGTTTTATCTGTTGATTTATCATTGACAATTATTACTTCAAACAGATTTGCAGGATAATTTTGCAATGCTATACCGTTCAGGAGGGCCGGGAGGTTTTTCTGTTCATTGCGGCATGCAACCACCACCGATACAAAAATTGCCGGATGATCCGTTTCAGAAAATATTCTGACCTTACAAAGACCTCTGTAAATTTTTAGCAGGAGAA
>CAVVGP010000026.1:0-5709 GCA_963747625.1 uncultured Bacteroidales bacterium
GTTCATAACTTAAGAGAGTTTTAGCATCGAGTTCCGTCGCATGAAGGAAAGGGCCATCCAGAAGCTTGATATCAGTAAGATTAAATGGCAAAGCTCTGAAGGAGACTACATCTGGTCCTGTCGATTTAATATAACTCAATTTATGGAACGAAGAGCCTGAAATGACTATTCCATAAAATACCACTAAAATTAAAATTCTGATTGATTTATTCATACTACCGGTTGTTAATAGTGAAATACTTATGGTACGTATAAAACGGGCACGTGAGACATTATTTTTTTACACATATGGTATCGGAAAACCAGGTAGATCATAATATTAAACTCTTTGAAACTCTGTGTCTGCCCTGTGCCCCTTCTGTGTAAGTTCTTGTTGATTTTTTTGAATCAAAACGGTACCATTCTCCTTACCCTCTTATCAAAAACCGCCATTTCGGTAAAACCAATATATCTCAAAAGCTCATATGCTTCTTCAAAATACTGTCCCACTCTTGATGGCATATGTGCATCCGAGTTAACACATACAGGTACATTTTCCTCCCGGAATATATGAAGAAACCGCCGGTCAGGATAAAAGTCAGCTAGAGGTCTGTTCCTGCCGTTTGTATTCACCTCAAAGGCAACATTATGGTTTTTCATTGTCCTGGCAAGCTTTCTGTAGAGAGGTTCAGGGTCAGCAGATGGTTTGTACCCATATATCCTTATCAGATCACAATGTCCAATAATATCAAAAAGGTCAGATGAAACAGCTTCTACTACAGAATCAAAGTAGGATTCAAATAACCGGTCTATATTTTTCCCTTCATAAAATTCAGGACCGGCATCCACAGTTTTTTCACCCAGATAATGAACTGATCCAATAATGTAGTCAAGTGGCAATAAATGCAGGAAGGAATAAGTTTCTTCTTCTTTTCCCTCAATGAAATCGACTTCAAGACCTATTTTAATTTTAATGTTTTTTGTATTTTCCCTGAGGTTCTGGAGATGGCTGATATAGGTGGAACTGTTGACTGGATTCATGTTCCAGTCATCAGGACTTTTGAATAAAGTAAGATGTTCCGAAAAGCCAATCTCACATAATCCTGCAGCTATTGCAGGTGGTATATAATCTTCGGGAGCTGACCTTCCGTCGCTATATGTAGAATGCATATGGTAATCAGTTTTATAGATCATTTTTGAAATAATTTAAAGTGTGGGTTGGTCAGAGGTTCAAAATAGGTTGAAATTTGGCAATAAAACAAATTGAAAAATGATTATGTGATCAGGAAATTGATAATTTTGTAAAAATTTTCAAAGAGTGAACGAGAAGAAAAAACCTTGCTCGTGTGCAAGTTGTGATTTCAGGGCTGTTGTGTTTTCTTATCTTGATGACCCCTCAGTGGAAGAACTATGCGAGCACAAAGAGGAACAATTTTATCGTAAAGGTGAAATAATAAATCATGAAGGTGAAAAAATCAACACTTTTAAATATTTAAAAAGCGGGCTTGTTAAACTTTACCGGAGAACATCAAATGGCGATGAGCAGGTAATAACTATTACAAGGCCATTTGAATTCGTAAGTAATATGAGTATTTTTTCGGAAGACCGATATCAGTACTCTGTTTCAGCACTTGAAGATTCAGTTGTTTGTACTGTTAAGCTGGAATTTATAAAAGAGCTGTTTTTAAGAAACGGTGGATTTGCAATGGGACTGCTTACAAAGATCTCAAGGATAAATGATAAAATTATTGCTCAGACGCTCGATATACGCCAGAAAAACCTAATAGGAAGGGTAGCGTTTGTTTTACTCTATTTTACGAATGATATTTATAAATCCAGAGTCTTCGACCTGCCCGTATCAAGGAAAGAGATAGCGGACTATATTGGAATGAGTACTGCAAACGTAATCAGGACGCTTTCTGATTTCAAAAAGGAGGGCATAATAAAAGTCTTTGGGAAGACTATTGAGGTAGTTGATGTTGCAAAACTTGAAATCATATCACGGCACGGCTGAGAGTGACGTAGTCTATCCGCGGAATATATTTATAAGAGCATCTTCGAGTGTATTGAAATGGAACCTGTATCCTGTACTCAATAATTTTTCAGGTGAGACACGGCTTCCTTTCAGGATGACATCTGACATTTCTCCAAGAACAGCCTTAAGCAATAAACCCGGGACCGGAATACCCAATAAATGAAGTTTCAGAACTCCTGCCAGAACATGCATAAATTCTGAATGTGTAACATGTTGGGGGGCAACGGCATTATATGCCCCGGCCATTTCGTAATCTTCAATAGCTTTCATATAAATGGAGCACAGGTCATCGATATGTATCCATGGCATATACTGTTTCCCTGTTCCGGTTTGAATCAGAAAGCCAAATTTTCCGGGCTTTGTAAGTTTTGACAAAGCACTGTCATGCTTTTCAAGAACGACCGCAGACCTGATTTTTACTGTTCGGATGCCAGAATCGTTAAAGAGATCAGCTGCTTCTTCCCATCGTCTGCAAACTGACCCGAGAAAGTCAGTTGCTGGAGCATCATTTTCATCATATATTTTTTTTGTCGTTTCAGAGCCGTAAATCCCCGTTGCTGAAGCAGAAATAAAAGCCTTTATCCTGATGCCATTGCCGGCAATTATTTTATGAAGTAATCTTGCTGAATCAACGCGACTTTTAATGATTTCTTCTTTCCTCTTTAGGGTCCACCTTCTTTCGCCGATATTTGCTCCTGCAAGATGTATAATGAAATCAATTTCTTCAAACGCTTCCCTGTTAATAATTCTTGATTCGGGATCCCAGACAAATACCGGTATTTTTCCTGTCCGGTTTTTGTTTCTTGAAAGAAGTTTCACGGTATAACCTGCTCCAAGAAGCATCTCCGTAAGGTGGTTTCCTATAAGGCCGCTTCCCCCGGTAATCAAAACGGAAATGTTCTTTTTTTTAATAGTGCCGGTCATATTTTCCTGCATAATGACAGTTTTTGCAATGATATGAAAAAGTTATACTTTAGAGGTCTTAAATTTATCAATAATGGAATCAAATAAAAAGCAGAAAATCATGGCAACTCAGAAATCAACAAAAGGGATAATTGCTATTCTAACGGGGGGCGGCGATGTTCCTGGGCTTAATCCTGCAATACGCGCAGTGACGATCCGTGCCAACCGTGAAGGATACAAAGTAATCGGACTTCGCAGGGGATGGGCTGGGATCTCTGAATTAATAAGAGACCCAAAGGCAGATAACAGCAATAATTTTCAGGTTCTTACAGATGATATAGTAAATAAGGCAGGACGAACCGGCGGAACCTTTTTACATACCTCAAGGACCAAGCCAAGCCATATGTCTAAGGGAAGTGTTCCTGAACATCTGCAAAGCACATATAATGCTGAATTTAATGACATCACTCCGGAGATAATTAAAAATCTTGAATGGCTTGGGGTAGATTATCTTATTCCAATCGGAGGAGATGATACATTGAGTTATGGCGTTCATCTTTACAAAAAAGGGGTAAACGTTGTTGCAATTCCAAAAACAATGGATAATGATGTTCCCGGAACTGATTATTGTATTGGATTCAGCACATGCATTTCACGAACTATTCAGATGACAAATAGTTTAAGAACATCGGCAGGTTCGCATGAAAGACTTCTGGTCCTTGAGGTGTTCGGAAGATACGCAGGATTTACAGCTATGCTTCCTACACTTGCTGGTGCTGCAAACAGATGCGTTATTCCTGAATATGAGTTTGAAATAGATCAGCTGACAAAACTTCTTGTTGAAGACAGGAATCAAAATCCAAGTAAATATTCAGTTGTTCTGGTATCGGAAGGAGCAATGTTTAAAGGTGGCGAAATGATTTTTTCTGATAGTGAAAAAGATGCCTACGGCCACGCAAAACTAGGAGGAATAGGTGATATGGTATCAGCAAAACTTAAAGAACTTTCCCCAAAATATAATCATGGCAAAACAATTAATGTAATTTACCAGAAACTTGGTTATATGGTGCGCGGAGGTGATCCTGATGCACTCGATTCAATTGTTCCGATGGCATATGGAAATCTTGCCCTCGATCTTGTTCTTAAAGGTGTTCACGGAAGGATCGTGGTTCTGAAGAACGGAAGATACGATAATCTGCCTATTGACGTAGTAACCTCAACTAAGAAAGTAGTGAGACTCGCAGATTATAATACAGAAAGACTGAGGCCATATTATCACAGTTTTGAGATGAAACCATTCCTCCTTATGGCATCAGATAATTAATGAATTATTAAATTCTGTATATAATATACAATAGTTGCAGAGACGCCCAATTTGGACGTCTCTGTTTTTATAATCCGGGCGTCACTGCATGCATAATTTGGGCGTCTCTGCGTATTTAATTAATTTCCTTATTTTTGCTTCAAATTGTCATCAATTGGAAAAGGGAGTTGTATTAAAATCTACAGGGAGTCGGTACAGGGTCATCTATGGTGAAGGAAAAACAATTGATTGTTCCATAAAAGGGAAACTTAGGATTAAAGAGTTCCGGACCACAAATCCGGTCGCAGTAGGTGATAATATCTTATTCGAAAGAGACAGCAAGACAAATTCAGGAATTATAACAGAAGTTCTGGAACGTAAAAACTGGATCTTAAGAAAAGCTTCAAATCTTTCAAAACATTCCCAGATACTCGCCGCTAATATTGATCAGGTGTTTCTTATGATCACGATTATTCTTCCTGAGACGCCTGTCGAATTCATTGACAGGTTTCTTATTACTGCAGAAGCTTACCGGGTTCCTGCAAAAATCATAATTAATAAAACTGATCTTTATGATGTGGATGATTTGACTAAAATGGAGTACCTTGAGTCGGTATACCAAAAAATCGGTTACGATTGCATCAGACTCTCATTGAAAGAGAAAACAAACCTCGATATTTTAAAAGATTTAATGAAGGGCAAAACAAGCCTTGTTTCTGGTAATTCAGGTGTAGGTAAAACAACTCTTTTAAACGCTTTAAATCCACTTCTGAAACTTAAAACAGCCGAGATTTCGGATTATCATAAACAGGGAAAGCATATCACTACCTTTCCCGAAATGCATCTTATGCCGTTTGATGCATTCGTTATTGATACTCCGGGAATAAGAGGATTTGGTGTTGTTGATATGGAGCGGAATGAAATTTATCATTTTTTCCGTGAGATATTCAATAAAATCGAAAGACGGTAGGTTGCAGAACTGTCTTCATCTTGATGAACCTGGTTGTGCTGTAAGAAGTGCCGTGGGGAAAGGGGAAATCGCTTTTCTGAGGTAGCAAGAGTTATCTGAATATCATGGAAGGCGACAATGACAAATACAGGTGATATAATTATTGTATTTATAAATTATCTTTATGCGATTAAGAATAAACGAATTATTCAGATGAGAAGGATCCTTATTCTTGTTTATTCAGCATTTATATAATATTCTCGCTAACTATATATATTATAAAAGTCTGTATAATAAGCAGATAGATTATATCATTGAATTGCTTGACGTCAGGTTCAGATCGTAGGACTCTCGGCTGACAGCATTAACAATGGTTTTTCAAGCGATATGAACCGGATTTATATTCGGAGATCTCCTTAATTTTTTACTAATAAGGAAAATCAGCGAATGGCAATAAAAGAATGAAACTTTTTTTTCAAAGTATAATGATTTTGTAACGGGGATAAAATAATATGACAATAACAGGAATGAATTCAATCT
>CAVVGP010000027.1:0-11274 GCA_963747625.1 uncultured Bacteroidales bacterium
CACCCTGCCGCTGAACCTGTCGAATATCTTATCTTCGTGTTGAATTGACAGTCCTGTTTTGACAAGAAAATCCTGTTTGTACCCATCTTCGAGTGCCTTTCTGGAAAAGGCGTCGCGTTTTTCAGGGCTGTAACCAACGTCAAATTTTTTAAGGGTATCCTGCCTGAAGCCTCTTTCTTTAAAATAGGTCAGTCCGATGGAAATACCTTCATCAGTATGAAAAAGGTTTTCAGTGAATTGCCGTGCTGCATATGATGAAACGACCAGTAAGGCTCTCTCTTTCATTCTGTTTTTCAAGCTCTTCCTGTGTGAGCTCTTTTTCAACAACCTCTATATGATATTTTTTTGCAAGATATTTTAATGCCTCGGGGTAGGTGAGATGCTCATGTTCCATTATGAAGTTGACAGAGTTCCCAACCTTTCCGCAACCAAAACACTTGAAAATCTCTTTCGAGGGAGATACTGTAAATGATGGTGTTTTCTCATTATGGAAAGGGCATAGCCCGAGGTAATTTACTCCCCGTTTTTTCAAAGGAACAAATTCCTGCACCACATCAACTATCTGTGCAGCATCAAGAATACGTTCTATTGTTGCGCGGTCTATCATAGCTCAAAGATATCATTTTTTTCTGCCTCAAAACTCTCAATTTTTTCTGACTTATTTGCGCCCCTCCCGATAGCTATGTTAAACTTCAGAATTGTGGTAACATGAAAACACTAATTTTTTGATTTAAAACCCCCTTTCTTATTTCCCCCAAGGGGGAAAGGATTTTTTGCTCCTTCCACCTTGGGGGAAGGGAGGGAAGCAAAAAACACGAAAGCTTCAGGGGGTACGGGGGCAACGCTAGAGGCAAATATTACCTGAGGCTGTTTCTGAAATACTCCACCGTCTTTGCCAGCCCGGTTTCGGCATCAATTTTCGGTGACCAATCTAATTCTTTTTTTGCAAGAGAGATATCAGGCTTGCGCTGTTTAGGATCATCCTGGGGAAGAGGGAGATACACAATCTTTGATTTCGATCCGGTCATTTTAATTATCATTCCGGCAAGAGACCTGATGGGTATCTCAACAGGATTTCCAAGGTTTACCGGACCGGTAAAACTATCAGGAGTTGCCATAAGTCTGATGAGACCATCGATAAGATCGTCAACATACTGAAAACTGCGGGTATGGGTACCGTCACCATATATTGTGATATCCTCTCCTTTAAGTGCCTGGACAATAAAATTGGAAACAACCCTGCCATCATTGGAATTCATCTTCGGCCCATAAGTATTAAATATGCGTGCAATTTTTATCCGTACCTTATTCTGCTCGTGGTAGTTCATAAAGAGAGTTTCAGCACACCTTTTCCCTTCATCATAGCAAGCTCTTGGACCCAATGGATTAACATTTCCCCAGTATGATTCATTTTGAGGATGCACTTCCGGATCGCCATAGACCTCGCTTGTTGATGCCTGCAGGATCTTTGACTTTGTCCGTTTGGCCAGTCCCAGGGTATTGATTGCACCCATCACCGAAGTCTTTATGGTTTTGATGCCATTATACTGGTAGTGAACCGGAGATGCGGGGCATGCCAGGTTATAGATCTCATCTGTCTCAACGAAAAATGGCATGGTCACATCGTGCCTGATAAGTTCGAAATATGGGTTATTAAGGAGATGGATTATGTTCATCTTTGATCCGGTGAAATAGTTGTCGAGGCAGATCACTTCATTTCCCAGATCAAGCAATCTTTCACAAAGATGGGATCCTATAAATCCGGCACCGCCGGTAACTAATATTCGCTTCATTGTTTAAACGTAATACACAAATATAGTAAAAGAGATTGACTTAGGTCCGAATTTTGGATTGGAACGAAGGAAAGGTGAAACCGTGAATGCGAGCGCAGCGAAGCAATCTCCCTGGTTTGTTTTAGAGATTTCTCTTCACCACCACCTTCACCACTACCTCATCAATCTCCACATCGTGGACATTATTTCCATCGAAGCTGTCAGTAAGTCTTACTACTGTGGCAAGTGTCTGCGAGGCAATATATGATGCATGCCTTGTTACGGCTTCACTTACAAACTCATGATCTTCAATAAGACGGTTATTTTATCGGTAACATCAAACCCGTTCTCCTTGCGGATATTCTGGATCCTGTTGACAAACTCGCGCGCGATACCTTCATAGCGCAGCTCGTCAGATACAGTCACATCAAGGGCAACTGTCAGCTTGCCGTCATTGGCAACCTGCCATCCAGGGATATCTTCCGAAATGATTTCAACATCTTCAGCTGTAAGAATAATCTGCTGTCCGTTAATTGTAACATGATGATTTCCACTGTTTTCAAAAGCGCAATTTCCTGTGGTGTAAGTGCAGCAATAGCATTGCTGATCTCTTTCATCAGTTTGCCATATCTCGGACCAAGTGTTTTGAAATTTGGTTTTATCTTCTTCACCAGAATAGAAGCAGTGTCATCGATATATTCAACTTCCTTGACATTGACTTCGGCAAGAATCAGATCTTTAACGGCTTCAAATTTTTCCCTGAAATATTTATCGGGAACAGGAACCATTATCCTTGCCAGCGGCTGACGGACTTTGATGCTTACTTTTCTTCGTAATCCCAGGATCATTGAAGATATTTTCTGGGCAATATCCATTCTCTCCTCAAGATCCTTGTCGATAAGCGATTCATCATATTCAGGGAAAAGAACAAGGTGAACGGAGTTTTCCTTATGTCTTCCTGGTGATATTATTTAGATCAGCAGAAAAGCCGGTCCATATAGAACGGAGCTATCGGAGCTGCAAGCTGGCTTACTGTTTCGAGGCAGACATAAAGTGTCTGGTAAGCTGCAAGTCTTATCCTTGTCATATTCCCCTCCCCAGTAGCGTTTCCGGTTAAGGCGTACATACCAGTTGCTGAGGTTTTCGGTCACAAAATCCTGTATTAGCGCGTCCTGCCCTTGTCAGATCATAGTCATTATAGCAATTGCCAACCTCTTTAACAAGTGAATTGAGAAGGGAGATGATCCAGCGGTCAATCTCGGGCCGTTCATTTACAGGGATCTCTTTTTCAGTATACCTGAAATTGTCAACATTTGCATAGAGTGAGAAGAAGGAATAGGTATTATACAGCGTGCCGAAGAATTTACGTTTAACTTCATCAACCCCGATTATATCGAATTTAAGATTATCCCATGGTTGTGAATTGGTTATCATGTACCATCGAAGAGGATCGGAACCATATTCTTCTATCGCTGAGAAAGGCATCAACTGCATTCCCCAGCCTCTTCGACATTTTGTTCCCGTTTTTATCAAGTACAAGTCCGTTTGAAATAATGTTTTTAAAAGCTACGGAGTCAGAGATCATGGTTGCTATGGCATGAAGCGTAAAGAACCAGCCTCTTGTCTGGTCAACACCTTCAGCAATATAATCGGCCGGGAACATATCACTGAAATTATCTTTATTCTCAAAAGGATAATGAACCTGGGCATATGGCATGGCTCCGGAGTCGAACCATCCGTCTATAAGATCAGGTTCCCGGGTCATTTTCTTTCCTGTATCGCTTACAAGGAAATATTTCATCGACAAACGGACGATGAAGGTCAAAATTTTCATAGTTTTCAGGTGAATTATCTCCTTCTTTAAAATCTGCAAGAGGATTTTTCTTCATGAATCCGGCTTTTATTGATTTTTCAATCTCAGTTTTCAGTTCTGTAGCTGAACCGATGCATTTTTCCTCTTTTTTATCTTCTGTGATCCATATAGGAAGAGGCGTTCCCCAGAAACGGGAACGCGAAAGGTTCCAGTCGACAAGGTTCTCGAGCCATTTGCCAAATCTTCCCGAACCGGTTGATTGCGGTTTCCAGTTTATTGTATTATTAAGCTCGATCATCCGGTCGCGGAAAGCAGTTGTACGGATGAACCAGGCATCGAGAGGATAATACAAAACCGGTTTGTCGGTTCTCCAGCAATGAGGATAGCTGTGTATGTGTTTCTCGATCCTGAAAACTTTTCCCTGTTGTTTCAGCATGACCGCTATTTCAACATCGATTGTTTCTGCTTCGGGAGGAAGAGTTGAGTCATATTCATTTTTAACAGGATGAGCTTCAAAACGGGCATATGTTTTTTTGTTGACACTTTGTTTAACAAATGTCATCGTCAAGATCGGCAATCGGTACCATGATAGCCTCTTTTATCGACCATCGGTCCGAAAGAACCGTCTTTCCTTTTAACAATAAGCGGAGGTACTCCGTATTCCTTTCCCACTCGGTAATCGTCAGCTCCAAAAGTAGGGGCAATATGAACAATTCCGGTTCCATCTTCAGTGGTGACAAAATCGCCGGTCAAAACTCGGAATGCACCTTCTCCCGGGATTCATCCAGTCGATAAGCTGTTCATAGTTAATTCCTTCCAGGTCTGCCCCCGTAAATTCACCTGAGAACTCTGAAAGGTATCTTTTTATCTCCGGGCTTATATTCTGAAAAATCAAGTTCGGCATTTGATTCGGGGAACATTGAATTGAGAAGATCTTTTGCAATAACTACAGTTATTGGTTCTCCGGAATATGGATTGAAGCTTCTCACCTTTATATATCTATATCTTTTCCGACAGCCAGGGCAGTATTTGAAGGAAGTGTCCATGGTGTGGTGGTCCATGCCATAATATGCACATCGGCAGTATCGGTTGTATTATAAAGGAACTCCGATTTCTTATCCCTGATAACCTTAAACAGGGCAATGCAGGTTGTATCTTTCACATCGCGGTAGCAGCCGGGGAGGTTAAGCTCATGGGAACTCAGTCCGGTTCCTGCTGCAGGGGAATAGGGTTGAATGGTATAACCCTTATAGAGATGTCCGTTTATTATAAAGTTGCTGAAGAAGCCACCAGAGAGTTTCGATATACCGGTTATCGTAAGTCACATAAGGATGATCCATATTGACCCAGTATCCCATTTTACGGGTAAGATCTTCCCACAGATCGGTATATTTCATTACAGCCGTGCGGCATTCCTTGTTATAATCTTCTATTGATATTTTTGTATCCGATATCTTCCTTTGTAATTCCAAGAGCTGTTTCTACCCCAAGTTCAACAGGCAGCCCATGGGTATCCCAGCCTGCCTTGCGTTTCACTTCATATCCGCATTGTGTTTTGTAACGGCAGATTGCGTCTTTGATCGTACGCGCCATAACATGATGAATTCCCGGTATGCCGTTTGCAGAAGGCGGGCCTTCATAAAACACAAATTCGCCTTTCCCGTTTATTTCACGTACACTTTTGTTGAATGTATCATTCTCATCCCATATGCTGAGAATCTCTTTATTTACCTGCGACAGATCAAGACCTTTATATTCAGGAAACCGTTTTCCCATTGTATCAAATAGTTATGTTATCAGATATTATTTAAAAAATTCCGACAAAGATAACAAAATCCATAATAATATTAATCCCGCTATATTCCTTGTTTCAACCTGTACTTTTTGCCCTCCACCCTTCCATTTCACATCGTTCAGGGCAGGCTATTAATTTCTTCACTTGCTTTTGCCCCCCTCCCGATAGCTATGTTAAACTTCAGAATTGTGGTAACATGAAAACACTGATTTTTTATTTAAAACCCCCTTTCTTATTTCCCCCAAGGGGGAAAGGATTTTTTGCTCCTTCCCCCTGGGTGAAGGCTGGGATGGGGGTTTAATAATTAAAAGTATTACCTAAAATGGTCAAAATAGGATTAATTTAAACTGATACATGAATTGTGAAGAAATACATAGCTATCGGGACCGCCTGAAGCGGGGCTAATTTTTACACACAAATGAATGTCTTGTGCTTCCTGAATTTTGGGAATGGCCGCTTAGCGGCCAGGGGGTTCCTACTCCCTAAAGAGAATTCACTGAGAAAATCCACTGAATTCTTTGTGTCCTTTGCGGCAACTTTGCGATCTTTGCGGTTAAAGGGTTTTAATCTTAATGAGGATATGAAGAAACTTGTCGTTCTTACAGGTGCCGGTATGAGCTCCGAAAGCGGAATAAAAACTTTCAGGGATTCCGGCGGACTTTGGGAAGAGTATGATGTCACAGAGGTGGCAACACCTATGGCCTGGATGAAAAACAGGGACCTGGTACTGAGATTCTATAATGAAAGAAGGAGACAACTGGCAGCCAGTAAACCAAATGAAGGGCATTTTGGGCTGGCTGAGCTTGAAAAAAATTTCGACGTACAAATCATTACACAAAATATTGATGATCTCCATGAAAGAGCTGGAAGCACTAAGATACTGCATCTTCATGGTGAGCTGACTAAAGCCAGAAGCACTGTAGATCAGGCACTAATATATGACATAGGATATAAGGATATTAATACGGGTGAGTATTGTGAGAAAGGAAGTCAGCTCCGTCCTCATATTGTATGGTTTGGAGAAGCGGTTCCCATGATGGATGAGGCCGTAACATCTGACATTGAATGCGGATATATTCGTAGTGGTGGGATCCTCTTTAAATGTCTATCCGGCTGCAGGGTTAATAGGTTATGCTCCGGAAAAGGCATCTCTCTGGCTTATAGATCCTAAGGAGGTTGTTGTTCCGGTTAACAGGAAGGTAGAGGTGATCCAGGAGAAGGCATCGGCAGGGATCAGAATTTTGACGGAGAGACTGCTAAAAATTTATATTAAATGAAAGGATTTGTCTACATAATGACGAACAACCATAATTCTGTTCTTTACACAGGAGTTACAGGCAATTTAAAAGAACGCATACTCCAGCATAAATCGAAAAAACACGTGAATAGTTTCTCTGCAAGGTATAATCTTAATAGACCGGTATATTACGAAAGGTCGGAGACGATAGGTGAAGCTATTAAAAGAGAGAAGCAAATTAAAGCTGGATCCAGAAATAAAAAGATTGACCTCATTAACGGGATGAATCCGGAATGGAAAGGCTTAAGTTAAATTCTAAATAGAAACAGGAGATTGATTCGCTGCGCTCGCAATGACCTCAAATGTAATCTGAATTTGGGAAGGGAGTCAGACTGAAAATGATAAGTATGACGCTCATTGCGAGGATTCGCCACCTGGCGAAGACGAAGCAATCTCCCGGAGCAAGTCAGAACACTGGTTGGAGGAATTCACTATCTTTGTCTTCATTATTTAATTAAATGAGTCATTCAGTAACTAATCCTCGTAAAATTATTCTTGCCATTACCGGAGCAAGCGGTTCGGTCTATACATATAAGCTCCTTGAGAAACTCGGAAAGTTAAAATCACCACCTGAAGAGATCGCAGTGATTTTCTCTGAAACGGCAAAAGAGATATGGAGAAAGGAAACAGGAGAAAAATTTCAGCCCGCAGTCCCTGCAAAGGAATTTGATAATGCATCGTTTTATGCCCCGTTTGCTTCAGGGTCTTCTCAATATGATACAATGATTGTCTGTCCTGCATCGATGGGAACATTAGGACGAATCGCGAACGGGTCCTCTGATGATCTGATTACCCGGGCAGCCGATGTCATTCTGAAGGAAAGACGAAGACTGATTATCGTTCCCAGGGAAACTCCTTACAGCCTGATACATATAAATAATATGAAGAATCTTACGCTGGCAGGTGCAATTATTTGCCCGGCGACGCCTTCATTTTATAGTAACCCTGAAACGATTGAAGATCTTGTTATGACTGTAGTTGACCGGATACTCGATCTGGCCGGATTTGAAAGCAATGGTTTCAGATGGATGAGCAATGATTGACAGCAGGATCATAAAATTTTTCAGGAAACATCATGTCCTTACAATTGCTACCACAGTTGAAAATGAACCATGGTGTGCAAATTGCTTTTATGTATATCTTGAAGAAGAGAATGCAATAGTATTCACAACCGATGGTGTTACCCGTCACGGGGAAGAGTTTTTAAAAAATCCTCTTGTGGCAGGATCGGTTGTCCTCGAGACGATGGTAATCGGCAGGATACGGGGGATCCAGTTCCAGGGTATCGTATCGGAACCTGATGGTGAAATGCTTTCAAAAGCTAAATGGGCCTATCTTAAAAAATTTCCTCCGGCTGCATTAATGGATACTCATCTCTGGCTGGTAAAGCTTACGCTTATCAAAATGACTGATAACAGGCTGGGGTTCGGGAAGAAACTGATATGGAATAAATAATTCTCTTTGCTCTTCCCTGTGTCCCTCTGTGTCATCTCTGTGTTCCCCTGTATGTCAAAAATCCAAGAACTTACACGGAATGACACATAGGAATACAGAGAAACAAAGCAAAATCAATTGATTCTTTGTGACTTTTGCGAAAACTTTGCGCACTATGCGGCTAAAGGATTTCAAAATCTCTATTTTTGTCTTATCAACTAATTAAAATATTATTTATGTTTTCCGGAATCATCGAAGAAGCAGCTCAGGTTGTCAGACTTGAAAAAGAAAAGGACAACCTTCATATTACAATGAAATGTTCATTTGTAAATGAACTGAAAATTGATCAGAGTATTTCTCATAACGGCGTTTGCCTTACTGTCGTCAGGAAAGATAAGGAGACATATACTGTTACAGCAATAAAAGAGACCCTGGAAAAGACAAACCTGGGATTGCTGAAGCCGGGTGACAAGGTCAATCTGGAACGAAGCACCCGTCTCGACGGGCGCCTCGACGGGCATATGGTTCAGGGACATGTTGATCAGACTGCAATATGTACAGGCGTGAAGGAGGCCGGAGGAAGCTGGTATTATACATTTGAATACGAACCCGCCCAGGATGACTATATAACAGTCGAAAAAGGATCAATATCTGTCAACGGAGTGAGTCTTACTGTAGTCAATTCAAAACCACGTTCATTTGAAGTTGCTATAATTCCGTTCACATGGGAAGTCACTAACTTTCACCAGATAAAAAAGGGACAGTTGTGAATCTTGAATTCGATATTCTCGGGAAATATATTGCTAAAATTGTGAAACAGCAGTTAGGGAGATAGATCCTCTGTGGTTCTCAGACCTTTCTGCCCCCCTTCCCACCCTAAAAGGGGGGCATTGCTTTCAACATGGGATTGCTTCGCTTCGCTCGCAATGACCGCAAATGTAATCTGAGTTTGGGAAGGGAGTCAGGCTGAAACTGATAAATAAAACAGTCATCGAGAGGAGCAAAGCGACGAAGCAATCACCTTCGCATAAGTCTGAACGTTTAAGGTAGGGTCACCAGGTAAAAAAAAGGCCTCGTGGCCTTTTTTTATTTCTGTTTCATCTTTGCATCCATGCTAAGAGTGGCATGAGGCACAGCTCTGAGTCTTTCCTTTGATATAAGCTTTCCAGTTTCACGGCATATACCGTAAGTTTTGTTTTCAATCCTTATCAATGCAGCCTGAAGATGCTGAATAAATTTCTCCTGACGCTGGGCCAGACGCCCTGCTTCCTCTTTTGATAATGTTGTAGCTCCCTCTTCCAGGACCTTGAAAGTCGGAGAAGTATCCATGGTGTCATTGCTCTCTTCGTGAGTAATACTTGACTTTAGTATCTCATAATCTTTCCTGGCTTTATCCAGCTTCATGAGGATGATTTGTCTGAACTCCTCAAGCTCATCATCAGAATATCTTGTCTTTTCAGCCATTTTGTTGTAATTTTAATTATCCGGCAAAGGTATAGATTTTTTATTAATTAAAAAATCACTATAAAATTACAAAGATACAACTGCCTTATGATTTAAAGTTGCAAAGATGTAACGGCACAACGATGCAACGGTTTTTAATCATTTTTATACAAGCTATCCGAAAATTTAAGAGCTTTTATTATTATTGAATTGTTGCTATATGTGTGGGATCATATAGTGAAATCAATATTGTTAAACTAAAAATCGCTGTATTATGGGAAATTTTGTGAAACTTCGTGTCTGGCAACTAGCAAAAGAAGTTGCTGTAAAAATTTACAAACTAACTCAAGCATCTGCATTTTCAAAAGACTATGGATTCAGAGATCAGATTCAGAGATCAGCAGTCAGTATACCTTCAAATATTGCTGAGGGTGATGATTTGGGAACAAATAAACAATCTGTCCATTATTTTTATATAGCAAAGGGTTCAACAGCAGAATTGCAAACTACACTGATACTAGCTCAGGAAATTGGGTATATTGACCCTTCAGTAGGTGAATCTTTGGTCAGCGACTGCAAAATAATTTCTGTAATGCTTACTAAACTTATAAAAGCACGAAAGCCACAAAACTGAAACTGTTTACCCATTTATACCTTGCGCCCTTGCTCCCTTGCGCCTTTATACCCTTGCGCCTTTGAGCCATTATGCCTTAATACCCTTGCGCCTTTGCACCCTTCCGCCCTTGCGCCCTTGTGCCTTTGCGCCCTTGAGCCTTTGAGCCCTTGCGCCCTTGTACCTTTCAGCCCTTGTACCTTTCAGCCCTTTCGTCTTTTAAGCCGTTACGCCATTCAGTTACTTCTCGCTTTCCTGAAGAGGATATTCCAGATTGATTTCCAGAAATATCGGAAATCAGTAGAAACCGGGTGTTTATCGAAGGAATCAAGATATTTTAGTTCCGAAGATTGTATGCCATCAAGATCAGTTGGCATATCAGCATAAAAAGGGGGAATGAGTCCGGGTTTATATTTTATCCTTCTTTCCCTGACATCTTTTCGGTAAAGTTCAAAATACTGCCTGCTTAACGGCCTTACTCCAATAAGCTTCATATCGCCCTGGGATAAAACTGATGGCAACTAAAAAGGAACTTCATGATCAAAAATGGAGAGAGATTACTAAACGTGATGGGACATTGCCTCCAGAGGATAAAGAGGAAAATGATTTACGTGCTCGTCAAGCACATATTGGTGAACAAGGATATAATGATACATTCGCATGGTAATCAATGGAATTTGAGTGAAAAAGCTGCCTATACTAAATTCCAAAGAGTTATGGTCAATGGGGGCAGGAGGAGAAAATAAAGCGGTGTACGCTACAAACGGTTCATGGAAAAGCTAAAGAAGGATAAGAATAAAAACATGTATCGTGGGTTCCTGGGGAGCAGGTACTGTACGAGTCAATATTAATATATGCGACAGGACGTGCCCTTATTCCCCAGTTATATTTCCTGTATCGGTATTTAGTACCTGCAAAAACCCGTTATACTCTCACGCAATGGTACTTAAGAGGATAGAGAATGATCTTATTAAAGAAAACAGGAGTTAAGTATGAACGGAGTTAAATATTTTGGATCGTTATTCTTATGGGTAGGGGGCCTGAATCATTGGCTGATGATTTCCGAGTTTGGTTTTATTGAAGTTTACTGTTGATAGTCAGCTTGTG
>CAVVGP010000028.1:0-4357 GCA_963747625.1 uncultured Bacteroidales bacterium
TCACAAGTCTATTTGATTCATTATCAAATTTAAAATAAAGTCAGACCAAATACAAAATTTGTTTGTAAATAGATCGGGATTTAAGAAAGCTGACAACTTGAATAAACTTTCATCATTACAGATATTATTCTATTATTTTTCTCGTTAATTTTACCTGACTATTTAAAAGGGATTTTCATTGACCATGTCGGGAAGTAAATGTAACATAAGCTTAATGATTGTCCTGGGGTCAATATTTTCTATCCAGGCTTTTTCGCAACAAATCGATTACCGCGATAGCCTTGCTGAAAATAATTCCACAAAAATAAATTTAAAGCCCAGGATGTATTATTCGATGGGAAGTACATTTATTGTTGTTCCTCATTTTGGTACTGTCACTGGTTTTACACTATCCCCTTCTTTATCCATTCCATTGTCTCCAAAGTTGTCGGTTGATGGTGGGATTATTGCAGGGCGCTTATTATTCCTCATTAGGGAATTTTAATTCAGAAGGTGTGAAGTATGGGGCATTTAATGAATTATCTATATACGGATCAGCCAGCTATTATGTTAATTCTCAGCTGACTCTATATGGTATCGGGATAAAACAACTTACAGGTACTTCTCCATTTTATTTGATCCCCAAAAGCAGTTATACCATTGGGTCTACTTATAATTTCGGAAGTTTTTCAATAGGTGTTACTCTGCAGATGTCAAAATGGAATAATAACTTCGGCCTCTCTCCATTCAATGGTTCTCATGGATTTTATTCTCCATTTGAGCAAAGACCGGGTGCTTTGACTCCATTTGGACGATAAAATAACCTTTGCTTACATATTTCAATATCGAACATTTGACCAGGGTTTCAGTTTGAAATGAAATTCTGAAGAGGACCAATAATTTACATTTTCGCTTTTCTTACAAGCTTCGTTGCAGCTGTGATACCTGAACCTGTTATTTTTCAGGGTTGGAAGCAGCTTCCCGGAATGGATTTACAGAATCTTGTTGAAAAGAATCATGGCAAATCTGGAGATTCGGATATTACTATTGTACGAATTGATCCCCATTTTTGGGAATTGGTATTCATGGGAGTAAGCCAAACTGGTGAAGCGTCTGGAAGAACAGCCCATGAGTGGTGTGAAAGGTACAAGCTCACTGCAGCAATCGACGCAGGAATGTTTCTGATAATAATAAAACTCACGTTGGATATCTTCGTTCCAAAGATCATGTGAACAATAGTCATCTAAACAAGTATCAATCAGTAATTGCATTTGACCCTAAGAGAGGTAAAAAAATTCCACTGTTTCGGATTTTTGACCTTGATGAACCAGGAATTAAAATCAATCTATCTTAATGACTATAACACGGCAATTCAGAATCTGAGGCTGATTAAAAAGCCTGGAAAGAACCAATGGAATGATAAGAACGAAGAGTGGAGTGAAGCTGCTTTAGGTGAGGATAAAAAAGGCAGAATACTTTTCATCTATTCCAGATTGCCTCTTTCAATGTATGATCTGAATCAGGAATTGTTAACCTCAGGTATTGAAATTGTTGCAGCCCAACATTTAGAAGGTGGATATGAAGCGCAGTTCTACCTTCACCAGGGGGATACTGAGATTGATTTGTTTGACAGGTACGATGACAGCTCTAATGAAAACAAAGAAAATGAAAAAGCATGGCCAATACCGAATATAATCGGAATACGTCCAAGAATAAGGTAAAAGCCAGTAACAAAAATCCCCGATCTTAGGATGCCAGGTTCCTGATTTCAACCTATATCGATTATCAATAAACAGCAGGTCTTTCCGAATCGTCCCTATAACCCGGGACTCTCGTGATAAACCCCGATACATTCTCACTATGTTTGGATTACTGGGGCAGGCTACTCGCCCTTCCTGGCCAAAATGAAAATGCCGGCTAAAGTACCGGCATCGTGGTTGTCCCGGAGAGTTTCGAACTCCCACTCTTCTGATCCAGAATCAGACGTGTTGCCAATTACACCACGGGACAATTTTGCGGTCACAAATATAAAAAATATTCTCCAAAATAATACAGAGATGAAAATTCTCTCACATTTATATTAAAGAGGTGAGGAAAGAGGAGTGAGGTTTAATTTATGCTTAGCACTTCATTCCTGATTCAGGCACCATTTTTCAGGATTGTTAATCACTGAAATCAGCATTTTACGAACTTCATCGTATTCTGAAATCAATTGTCGGTACTCATCTTCAGACATGTACTTACAATCTCTGGAATAATCAAGCCAGTCTTCAGTTTCATATTCTTCACCCAGAGAGTCGGTAAGTTTATTTACAAAAGCTTTTATTTACAATCTTTTTGCCCATGATTCTGCAATACAAGAACTTACAGATCTTGATGATCTTCGGATCTGATCAGTCGGAGAATTTATTTCTTCTTTAGGGAATTTCTTTGATAATTTGAAGATATCCATTGTAAGCTTGTGAGCCTTTTGATAAACAATAAGTTCCTTAAAGTTATTACCATTGCTATTTGATATCTAGTATTATACTCATCTCTCACTCCTCACTTCTCACACCTCACACCTCATGCCTTACTTATCTTCGCCCAGGTATCTTTCAGCTGCACTGTTCTGTTGAAAACCAACTTTGATTTAGCAGAATCATAATCGACACAAAAATAGCCAAGCCTCTGGAACTGGAACTTATCAAGTGGCTTGGCTGATCCAAGCGAAGGTTCAACTTTACAGCAGGTGAGGATCTTTAATGAATCAGGATTTAAGAAATTTCCTGTAGTCATCATCTTTTTGCCCTGCCGGATCTTCATGATTGAATAACCTGTCGTACAACCTTACTTCAGCATCTATTGCATGCTGAGCCGACACCCAGTGAAGAGTACCTTTGACTTTTTTATCCGAAGTACTTTCACCGCTTTTTGTCTCCGGATCATAAGTGCAATAAACTTCTTCGATTGATCCGGTCATTTCGTTCTTTTTAAAGCCTTCACATTTAATAATATATGCTCCTTTAAGTCGCACTTCAGTGCCTGGTGCAAGACGGAAAAATTTGTGCGGAGGGTTCTCCATAAAATCATCCTGTTCAATATAAACCTCACGGCTGAAAGGAACCAGTCTTTTACCCATGGTTTCATCCTCAGGATTATTTATGAGTTCAACATTCTCAATCATTGCCTTCAGGATAGTTTGTAATTATTACTTTCAATGGATTCAGTACTCCGAATACCCTGGGTGCCCTGATGTTAAGATCTTCACGGATAGCATGTTCCAGCAACGACACATCATTAATGGCTTCAACCTTGGTATAACCGATCAGGTCGATGAATCTTTTAATCGATTCAGGGGTGTAACCTCTTCTTCTCAGTCCGCATAAAGTCGGCATTCTCGGGTCATCCCATCCTCTCACGTTACCCTCCTGTACCAGTTCCAGCAACTTCCTTTTGCTCATCATGGTATAGGTAAGATTCAGCCGGTTGAACTCTATTTGCCGAGGTCTGTAATCATCAGTTTTCAGCTGATCAATAAACCAGTCGTACAGAGGACGATGAACTTCAAATTCAAGTGTACACAAAGAATGAGTTACACCTTCAAAATAGTCGCTCTGCCCGTGTGCAAAATCGTACATCGGGTATACCATCCATTTATTTCCTGTGCGGTGATGAGGAGTTTTTATTATCCTGTATATGATTGGATCTCTCATATGCATATTCGGGGAATTCATGTCAATTTTTGCCCTTAGAACGCGGCTGCCTTCCTCGAATTCACCATTGTTCATCCTTCCAAACAGTTCAATATTCAGATCCGCCATACGATCCCTGTAAGGGCTTTCAGTTCCGGGTTGGGAGGGTGTCCCTTTTTGGGCAGAAATCTGATCAGCAGGTTGATCATCAACATAAGCCAGCCCTTTCTGAATAAGCTCCACGGCAAAATTGTACAGATTACTGAAATAGTCAGAGGCATAAAATTCTCTTTCTTCCCAGTCGAATCCAAGCCAGTGGATATCCTCCTTTATTGAGTCAATATATTCAACTTCTTCCTTTACCGGATTGGTATCATCGAACCTTAAATTGCACTTCCCTCCATGTTTCTTCTGGTGGTCCACATCACGGACCGGAAGCGCGGGTTCGTCGCGCCCGATCAGGAATCCGTGCGGCTGGTCTTTGCGTGCGACCGAACGTGAGCGGGAGGTGCTGGTGCTGATCGCGCAAGGCAATTCCACCAAGGAGAACGCCGCTCCATTTGGGCATCAGCTACAAGACCGCCGATTCCCACCGCAGCCGGATCCTGGAAAAAAGCTGGGCGTCCACGAAACCGCCAGCATGGTGCGCTATGCCATCCGCGCCGGATTGATCGAGGCTTAGGAAGAAGCGGCCGGCGGCCGGC
>CAVVGP010000029.1:0-16083 GCA_963747625.1 uncultured Bacteroidales bacterium
GTCTGCGTCCGCACAGGGATCTCCTCAAGCGAGTTCAGCAGCTCCCGCGAAAAATCGTCAATGGCCGCGGCAAAAACCTTGACCCGCGCCGTGAACTGGTTGTAAGCCACCACCGCCGCGACGGCCACAAACAATCCTGCAGCCGTGGTAATCAGCGCCTCGGCAATGCCCGGCGCCACGGCCTTCAGCGACCCGCCGCCCGCCACGTTAACTTCAGGATATTCCACTGTCTCCGTTTTGTGAAACACGTGAAGGAATGTAAGCCACATACTGCGAAGAATACTTATCATATCTGGGGTTAAATTACATTATTCATTTTCATTTCAAAAAGATCAAAATTGCACCGGTTATCAAAAGATTTAATAATGCCAGCGGTAACAAAATTTTCCATCCAAGCTCCATCAGCTGGTCATATCTTGGCCTTGGTAATGATGCACGGAGCAGGATAAACACACCGATAAAAAAGAAGGTTTTGAACAGCAACCAGAAAACAGGTGGCAGGAATGATGGTCCAAGCCAGCCACCAAAGAACAATGTTGCAATAAGTGCTGATATAAGAGTAATACCAAGGTATTCCCCTACGAAAAACATACCGAATTTCATACCGGAATATTCTGAATGGTACCCTGCAATAAGCTCACCTTCAGCTTCAGGAATATCAAAAGGAAGTCTGTGAGTTTCAGCAATGCCCGCAATAAAGAAAACTATGAAACCAATAAACTGAGGTATAAAGAACCATCCGCCCTTTTGGGCTTCTACAATTTTACAAAAACTAAAACTGTCAGCCATCATTACCACACCCATAAGGGAAAGTCCCATGAATACTTCGTAAGTAAGCATCTGTGCAGAAGCTCTCATAGCTCCGATTAAAGAGTACTTATTATTTGATGCCCATCCGCCGAGTACAATGCTGTATACACCAAGGGATGAATTACCAAGGAAAAACAGATGCCGATATTTGAATCAAATACATAAAAATCCGGGCCAAAAGGGACAACAGCAAATGTCAGCAATATTGTTATCATAAGAATACCGGGGCAGAATAAAAACAGGCTTGTCAGAAAACGGGGGTACCCAATCCTCTTTAAAGAATAACTTTATTGTATCTGCAATCACCTGGCCCAGTCCGAATGGTCCGACTCGTTTGGCCCCAACCTGTCCTGCCAGACAGAAAGCAACCTGCGCTCCACCCATATCAAACCTGCAGCAATTGTCAACGCTATTAAAAGTACTCCCGCTATTATAAAAACATATTTCATGAACAATCATTTATAGTTTATGAAATTCCCCTTTACATGGCATATCAACAAAAGGCATACCTGGTAAATTAACAGATAATCCGGCAAATCCCCTTACTAATGCTATTATCTATTTTAATTTTTACTTTTAATTTAATTTGTAATATTTCCAACTGAACAATATCTCCATCTTTGAAAATAATGATATCTGCGTCAGCTGATTCATCAACACAAAGGTTCATGAGTTTTTTGTAAAATAGAAGGACTTACAGAACTGAGCTCTTCACTTCCAAAAATCTGATATACAGGAACAATCAGCCATTCATCTTTCTGCCTTTCAGGAACCAATTCTTTATAGCTGAAATAAATGTTTTTGCTCCCTTCAGCTGATTCGATGAGCCTTACTCCGGGATCACCTCCTTTCATTGAGCCATCAGGTTCGTCAAGATACTTATACATCGCCTGTACTGAGTTCCATCCCGGTGTCCAGTAAAACGGGACCAAAGATGACGGAGGCTTTTCCTGTTGCCCTTCCATACTGAAGGCCAGCGGAGAATCAGGATCCTGTAAAACTTTAGTTTCACTAACTGCGATATGGGCATTCATAGCGGTCCTGCCACTGTAACGTATTGTCTGCCTTGGTATTTTCGAATTAATCATGCGGAAATCAGCATCAGGAGTATAATTTTTCAACTTTGAAAATGCTGGTAATTCATCTGCCATCGATTCTACAATATCATCCACTCTGTTCCAGGCGACTGCCCCGTTTGCATTTCTTGCTTTAATTAAGTTGCCTATCCATCTCCAGCTTTCCTTTACCTGGTCTATTATTTACAATTGCTTTATAAAAACGCTGAGCCCGGCCTTCATTATTTACAATAGTTCCTTCTGATTCGGCAAATGTTGCAACAGGTAATATAATATCAGCATTCTGAACAGTTTTATTAAAAAGATGATCGAGAACAATAACCTGTCTGCATCTTTTAAACAGTTCATTTACTAAATCTTCACTTCTCCTTCTGAACAAATCATTTTCAAGGATGATAAGTATATCAATCGCTTCTATTTTCATAAGACAAGACAATATCCTCAAATGATTTTCCGGGGAGCATTGAGAGTCCCATGCTGTTGCATTCAGGAAGAACCATACTCAGCATAACATCTGAACCTTCCGACAGAAGAGCAGTGGTTATATTTAAAGCAGCATACACAATTGATCCATCGCCGCAGCTTATTCCTGATATAATCAATGGATTCTTTGCATTTTTCAGTGAATATGCAATTTCCCCGGCAAGTGCATCAATATCAATGTTATCGGTTTTTATATCCGGCGCATTATTGTCTATTTTCTTAGTTATTGCAAATCCAAGTTTTGCAATATCATTATTCGTACCCCTGAATTTCCGTTCTGCAATCTCATCGAGAAAATCAGTGTACTGAGTAGCTATAAAAAGAGGGCTTTTAACGTCTTGTGCCAGTTCTCTCACCGGTGCATCATTCCACAACGGAATAGCTTTCTCTTTAGCTTCTTCATTCGGCAGGTTTCGTACAGCCTGTCGTAATGCAAGGGCCATCATGGGTGCTGTATTAGTCAGATCTTCACCAAGAACCAGAACAACATCAGCTTTTTCTATCTGTTTTAATGATGGCGTGTGAACAGCACTTTTAGATAAGTACTCTGAAATTATTTTATTTAAATGGAATTCTTTTTCAGAAATACCGTGATAAAAGTTATCCCTGCCGGCCAGAGACATTAATGCATAGTTCGACTCAAGTGACGCTCTGGGGGAACCAATTCCAACAATCTTTTTTTCATCTGAAAGTGATTGTGCAAGTGATAAATAAAGCTTTTCATTATCTGCACTTTCCGGTTTTGCATCTTTTCCGGAACGAATCTGAACTGTTTTTATCCGTTTTTCATCATTTACAAATTCATATCCGAATCGCCCCCTGTCGCAGATAAAATATCCGTTAACTGCCCCATTGTACCTGTTCATTATACGCCTCAGGGAACCATAACTTTCACTTACAATAATATTGCATCCTGCACTGCAATGAACACATACAGAAGGTGCATTTGAAAGATCCCATTTGCGGGTGAAATGTCTTTTCAGCGTTTTATCAGTGAAGACACCTGTGGGACATACCTCAACAAGATTACCGCTGAATTCATTTTCAAGCGGTCCATCCTCAAATCGACCAAAATAGACATGATTTCTCGAGGCAAAAACATTAAGATCTTTCCCTCCTGCATATTCCCTGTAAAACCTTACACACCTGTAGCATTGAATGCAACGGTTCATCTCATGGCTGATGAATGGTCCTAATTCCTGATTATTATAAGTTCTTTTGGGAAAATCAAAACGTCTGTAATTATGGCCAGTCATTACTGTCATATCCTGCAAATGACATTCTCCTCCCTCATCACAAACCGGACAATCGTGAGGATGATTGGTCATAAGACTTTCAAGAACGGAAGCCCTGAATTCTTTAGCTTCTGTGTCTTCCACTGAAACAATCAGTCCTTCTGTTACAGGTTCCATGCATGACATTACAATCCGCCCTTTTGTATCATCTTTGTCCCGGAATTTTTTTACCGCACAAAGTCTGCATGCTCCCACCGAACCAAGAGCAGGATGGAAACAAAAATGAGGAATATCTATTCCGAGAGAAAGACAGGTCTCGAGAAGATTTTTCCCGGGATTTACCTCATAATATTTACCGTCTATAGTGATCTTTACCATTTTTATCTCCAGGGACATTTTTTTTCAGTAATATGTCTTACAAAATCATCATGAAAATATTTCAACCCGCTCTGCAATGGTTCTGCTGCCCCGGGGGCATGTGCGCAGAAAGTATTTCCAGGGCTCAAATATTTTGTGTGATATTGAAGCAGGTCGAGGTATTCCATTTTACCAGTGCCCTCCTCGATTGATGCCAGCATCTTTTCAACCCAAGGGAGTCCTTCACGGCAAGGAGTACACCAGCCGCAGCTTTCAAGGGCAAAGAATTTTTCAACATTATGCACGAAAGCAACAGGGCATGTTTTATCATCAAGAACGATCATAGTTCCTGTTCCGAGCCGGCTTCCGGCAGCAGCGACTGTGCTGAAATCCATCCTTACATCAAGATGGTCCTTAATGAGAAAATCTGTGGAGGCACCTCCGGGAAGTGCACCTCTGAACTTATGCCCGTCCAACATCCCTCCTGCATGTTCCTCAATAATTTCCCGCATCGTTGTTCCGAGAGGCAGTTCCCATGTACCGGGCTTTTTAACTTTGCCGCTTACACCATATAGTTTTGTTCCCCCCGTGCCGGTCAGACTTAATCCTTTAAACCAGTCAGCACCATTATCCACAATATGCGAAATCCACGAGAGTGTCTCAACATTATTCACAACCGTTGGCCTGCCAAACAGTCCGCTTATTGCCGGAAATGGAGGTTTCGTTCGTGGTAATGCCCTTTTCCCTTCAAGTGAATTCAACAATGCTGTTTCTTCTCCACAGATATACCTGCCTGCACTTGAATGTACATGCAAATCAAGATTAAAGCCCGAACCGAGAATGTTTTTTCCAAGATATCCTTCCTTATAAGCTTCATTTATTGCTTTCCGAAGCCCTGCCTCAGCTTTCTTATACGCCCACCTGAGGAAAATATATGCCTTTTCTGCCTGAATTGCATAAGCTGAAATAATCATCCCTCAATAAGCTGATGAGGATTACCTTCAAGGAGATACCTGTCTTTAAAGGTACCTGGTTCCATTTCATCTGCATTACAGACGAGGTATCTTGGGTTTTGACCTGTCATCATCCATTCGGCATCAGGCTCCATTTGACACCGGTAGGAAAACCGGCCCCTCCCCGGCCAAGTAAATTTGAAGCTTTGACAAGATTTGTCACTTCGACTGGTGTCATAGTTTTTAATAGCTTTATGGAGGCTGCCATATCCACCGGTCTGAATATATTCTTTCAGCTCAAAAGCATTAAAACCCGGTTTTATATGTTTGGTTAAAGGCCTTTCCATTCCAGTCTATTTATAACTTGCCAGTATTTCATCAATCTTTTCAATGGTCAACCTGTTGAAATGATCATTGTTGATCATCATTACAGGTGCATTATCACAATCTCCCAGACATGATATCGGAAGAAGTAGTGAATCTCCCGTCGGATGTCGTTCCTCCGAATTTTATTCCAAGTTTTTTTGAAATATATTCATATACAGATTCATATCCCATTATCATGCAACTGACACTGTCGCAGATAAGTATTACGTTCCTTCCGACCGGTTTACGATAGATCCTGCTGTAAAACGTAGCAACTCCATCTACCTCTTCATCAGAAATTCCAAGTAATTGTGAAATATCCTTAACCGACTCATCAGATACCCAACCCCGATGATGCTGAATTATCTTTAGAGCATCTATGCATGCTACTGCCGGATAAGGATATTGCTTTATCTCTTCGCCTATCTCCCTTTTTTCTTCTTCAGTCAGCATAGAAATTTTTTTACTTGTTACTGGTTGCTTGTTCTACGTTTCGCGTTTTCAATTCTATTTAAAATCAAAAACTAATTAATTGCCAGATCATTGCGAGCGAAGCGAAGCAGTCTTTTATCATTTTATTTATATCTTATTAATTTTTTTTTATCTTCAACGATCCAGATCAGCCAGAACAAAATCCATAGCACCCAGAATGGCCAGCAGATCGGGTATTGTGTATCCTTTGGCAATAAATGGCAACATCTGCATATGAGGGAAAGATGGCGTTCGTATTCTTAAACGGTAGGATGATGTACTCCCGTCGCTTATAAGGTAATAGCCATTACTGCCCTTGGCTGCTTCAACCGGCACCATTGCTTCCCCGGCAGGAATAACCGGTCCCCATGATACTCCAACAAAATGATTGATAAGAGTTTCAATGTCCTTCATGGTTTTTTCTTTCCTGGGTGGTATAGCAAGTGGGTGATCTGATTTGTAATGTCCGGCAGGCATGTTATCTACACATTGCTGAATGATTCTTAGGCTTTGCCGCATCTCCCCCATACGTACATGAGCCCTGTCGTAGCAATCACCATTTTTACCCAGCGGAATATCAAATTCAAATTTATCAATGCCTGAATAAGGCCTTTTTTTCCGGTAATCCCAGTCAAAACCCGTTGCCCTGAGACCTGAACCGGTAATTCCCCATTCTATAGCTTCCCGGGTGGTAAATACTCCAATACCAATAGTACGTGCTTTTAAGATCCGGTTTTTAATAACAATATTATCAAATTCTTTAAGTCTCCTGGGGAAGTAGTTTACAAAATTCCGGATCAGTTTATCCCATCCGTCAGGTAAATCGTGTGCAACACCGCCAATCCTGAACCATGACGGATGCATTCGGCCGCCTGTAATTGCAGACACAATGTCAAAGATCCTTTCCCTGTCGTTAAATGCATAGAAGACGGGAGACATCTGACCCATATCCTGGGCAAATGTCCCCAGCCACACCAGGTGGCTGGCAATCCTGAAAAGTTCACTCATCATTATACGGATTACCTGTGCCCTTTCAGGAGGTTCAATACCGGCTAGTTTTTCAACGGAAAGAAGGTATGCAAGATTGTTCATCACACCGCCCAGATAATCAATACGATCGGTATATGGAATAAATGTATGCCACGATTGCCTCTCTCCCATTTTTTCAGCTCCGCGATGATGAAACCCGATATCAGGTATTATGTTTACAATATCTTCTCCGCTCAGTTGAACAATAAGCCTCAATAATCCATGTGTTCCAGGGTGCTGTGGTCCAATATTGAGAAACATGAAATCAGAATCTTCGCTTTTTGTATCCAGGCCATAATCGCCGGGATTGAACTTAAGCTCTGCTTCTGCTGCATCCCTGATACTGTCGGTCAGAACGAACGGATCGAGTTCTGTTGCCCTTGCCGGGTGTTCTTTCCTTAATGGATGCCCCTTCCATGATTTTGGCATGAGGATCCTTGTGAGTCGCGGATGACCGTTGAAATTAATGCCAAACATGTCAAAAACTTCACGTTCATACCAGTTTGCTGATTCCCAAACATTTGTAATACTAGGAATATTTGTATCGCCATCTTTCAGAGCTACCTTTACTCTAATATCCTGATTCCTTTCAAAAGATGTAAGGTGGTAGACAACCGTAAAATCACTTGCCGGCTGACCATTCCGCATTGTTCTTACCCGTTCATCGATACCGGTAAGATCGTACAGCATTCTGAATGGCAGTGTGATCTCGTTTTTCAGATATTTTAAAAGATTGATCAGGTTATTCCTGTCTGTCCAGATAGTGGGAATGCCATCAATGGTTTTCTGTTCAGAAAGAACAACAGTGTCACCAAATTTAGCTCTTAATAAAGAAATTATATTGTTATTATCCGGACTCATATAATTACATACTAACCCTGGTTTCAAATTTCATTCATTGGACGTAAAGTCTTCATTTTAGATCTTTCTTCCATTTTTTTATCACGCATCGATATTTTCTCAGCTTTATGAATTCCCTGGGGTCCGATAACCCAGCTGAGAGGACGCTCCTCTTTCCCAATTGAATCCCTGAGCAGGAGAAGTCCTTCAAGAAATGCATCAGGACGCGGAGGGCACCCCGACACATAAACATCAACAGGTAAAAACTTGTCAACACCCTGAACCACACTGTATATATCATACATTCCGCCTGAATTTGCACACGAACCCATTGAAATAACCCATCTTGGAGCCATCATCTGTTCATATAACCTCTGAATTATCGGAGCCATCTTAAGAAACACCGTACCGGCAATGACCATTACATCTGCTTCACGGGGAGTCCCTCGTATCACTTCTCCTCCAAACCGCGCAATATCGTATCGGCTTGTCAGTGCCGTTGCCATTTCTACAAAACAGCAAGACAAACCAAACCCGAATGGCCACATTGAATTTTTTCTTCCCCAGGAAATCAAATCATCAAGTTTGCCAAGCAATACCGACCTGCCAATATCATCATCGGCAGTACCATTTACCAAAGGAGGATTAATAATTTCAGATTTCTTCATCTGAATTCTTCGTTTATTCTGTTTTTATACTTAATAATTTTCTTCCCGTTTGGTCCGAAGTCAAGAGCACCGATGCTTAATTCATAGATCAGTAATACTGCCAGTAACCCAATGAAAATCAATATGCCAATATAGCCTGCAAGTCCGAGTTCGCGGAATGAGACCGCCCATAGCATAATAAAGGCAGCATCAAGATCAAAAATAACAAAAAACATAGCTATGATGTAAAAACCTGAAGAAAATCGTATTCGTGCATCACCTGTCGGAGGAATTCCCGACTCGTAAGCTTCATCAGTAGTTTTTTCGTTATGCCTTTCCCCAAGAATGTAAGAAAGACCAATCATTATTCCTATCAGGATAACTACGATAATCGCAAAAACTATAAAAGGCCAGAAAGTAATGTCTTGTAATAACAGCATAATTTATTAAGTAGAGATCATAAATTATTATTCCATTTTTACTAATTGTAAACTGATCTAAATATAGGATTTTTTTAATTTAATAAATACAAATAATATAATGAACAATGAAAGTTATGAATTTGTTTATACTTATGATCTTTCAAAATCTGCTTTAAAGTTTGATCTTTTTGTATGAGCCATTTAATGAAATTATTTGCAATGAGGTCATGTTGTAATATGAGAAAATATGAAGGAAAAAACCAGCACAACTAAAACGTCTTCCCGTAGAAAAAATCCCCCGGAAGAAAGATAATCTGAATGGCTATCCACCGTATCCTGCAGAAGAAGATATCTATGGAAAATACCAGAAGGATAAGAACGTAAACCCTGAAGATCCTGCCCTAAAAACGCAAACAGTCAGTAAATATAAAACCGGAATCTATAACGAAATGGATTTTGACGAGAATGTATCCGGCAGCGATTTAGATGTTCCAGGTTCAGAAATAGATGACGAGCTTGAAATTATAGGAAATGAAGATGAGGAGAATAATTATTACAGTTTGGGAGGGGATGATCATAATGACCTGGATGAGGATTATGTAGAATGACACAATTAAATTTATACTAATGAATAAACTTAAAACAAAATACATGGGGATCGAGCTCCGTAACCCTGTAATTCTTGGGGCTTCAAATCTTGTCACCGATCTGGATATACTTAAGAAGGCTGAAGAACAGGGAGCCGGTGCAATTGTTTACAAATCTCTTTTTGAAGAACAGATACAGCTTGAGAGTTATCAGTTAGAGGAAAAACTTAATGAATTCAACGATCTCCATGCAGAAATGGTTCAGATCCATCCGAATATAGAACACGCCGGTCCTGAGGAGCATCTCTTTAATATCAGGAAAGCCAAAGAGTGCTTATCAATTCCACTGATTGCCAGTCTCAATGCAGTCAATAGTGAATCATGGATAAAGTATGCCAGGCTGATAAGCGAAACAGGTGTAGATGGAATTGAACTGAATTTTTACCAGATCCCTACGGATTTTGATAAAAATGCCAAAGAAATAGAAGACTCCCAGATTAATACTCTGAAGGAAATCAAAAAAAATATTTCAATCCCCATCAGTATAAAATTGAGCCCCGATTATTCTAATATCCTCAATTTAATTAAAAAGCTTGACAATGCAGGTGCTGATGCGTTTGTTCTCTTTAATTCATTTTTTCAGCCTGATATTGATGTTAACAGCGAAAAGCACATTAAATCCTCACACCTGAGCAACACAGGCGATTATAAGAAGTCGCTGAGATATACAGGATTATTATTCGATAACATAAAAGCCGATATATGCAGTACCCATGGTATTTTCACCGGTGAAGATGCAATAAAGCTTTTGCTATCGGGAGCCACATGTGTACAGGTTGTAAGTACAATTTATAAAAACGGGCTTACACAGATCAGTAATATAGTTAAGGAACTGGATGAATGGATGAATATTAAAAATTATAAAAGCATTGAAGAATTCAGGGGCAAACTGTCGAAAAACAGGCTCACCGGTAATCCCTTTGTTTATAAAAGAGCTCAGTATGTTGATCTGTTGCTGAATTCAGAAGAGATTTTCGAAACTGAGCGAACTTCCCGGATTTCTCCTCTGTAAAAATTATATTTCACTCAAGTACAAAACAACTGAGTTTTTTACCGACCTGCTGATAAGCTGAAAATTCAAAGACTTTTTAGGTTAAGGCAAATTCCGGTTTCTATAAGCCATCATCCATTTCGGGAACAGAATTATAAAATATAATAACAACACAGATCATTATTGATAATGTCAGCAAAAAATTTATAATCCGAGCACTTCGGTTTCTGCTGTCATTACCTGGGGAATATAAATATTTTTAATATTTAAATAAGCGGCAGTCATTGTCGTGATCCCCACAAAAACCAGCGGAAAAACAGTTACCCAGGCATATTTTATTCTACCTCTGTTAATAATAAATGAAGTACCTATCGTCAATGCAATAGTTGCAAGAAGCTGATTGGCTGTTCCGAACATTGGCCATATGGTCGATACAGTCCCAGTGTAAATAAAATATGCCCAGGCAAAAACTATTAATGCGCTTGTAAGCAGATTCCCCGGTAGCCAGTTTGCTCTCTGAAACGGTTTATAAACCTTTCCAAACGCCTCCTGCAATAAAAATCTTCCTATACGGGTACCTGCATCTATAGTCGTAAGGATAAATAACGCTTCAAACATAATCGCAAAATGATACCAGTACGACATCAGATGTTTCATTCCGGGTACAGATGAGAATATATTCGCCATTCCTACACCTAATGATACCGCTCCCCCGGTCCGCCCGACAATAGTTTCACCCACACTGGCAGAAAGTTGACTAAGATTTGATTCGGTGAATCCCATTGCATGAAGTTTCGGAAGAAAAGCCTGCAACTTGTCAACAGGAATATTAATCTGGAAATAATCAAGTGGAAAAAGGCTGGTAGCAGCAATCAATGCCATTATGCTAACCACTCCCTCGGTAAGCATCGATCCCACTGCAATTATCTTTATATCAGATTCCCTCATGATCATTTTAGGGGTGGTCCCTGAACTTACCAGCGAATGAAACCCGGAGATAGCACCGCAGGCAATGGTAATAAACAGGTATGGAAATAATCTTCCAGGTATAATTGGCCCTCCCCCTTTTACAAAATCAGTAAAAGCTGGCATTTTTATTTCAGGGGCTACAATAATTAATCCTATCGCTAGTAACCCTATCACAGATATTTTCATTATTGAGCTCAGGTAATCGCGGGGTGAAAGCAAGAGCCAGACTGGCAGAACAGATGCAAAAAATCCATAGACAAAACAAACAGGCCGTAGCGCTGGCCGGTATAGAAGTCGTCAGCGCCGTGTGCCGGCGCTGTATGAACCGCGCCGGTGCCCGTGTCAGAGGTGACGTAGGTGGCTGGTTGACTCCGAGGATGCTGCGATCAAGAAATGGATGCTGAAAGGTTACGCGGTCGAGTTGACTGCCTTTGAAGCGCGCCAAGCTCGGCGGCTTCTCCTAACTTGCAGGCTGCTATCACCTGGGGCGGCCAGCTCGGCAGCGACAATGTAGACCGGAGCGTCCGGTGTCTCGTCCGTCGTCAGCGCGACGTAGTCGAAGTCGGGATGAAAGGCAACGGCCATCGACGCGGGCAGGGTCCATGGGGTGGTGGTCCAGATGATCGTCGAAACCTGGCGGCCTGCAAGCGCCGGATGAATCGCCGCAGGGCTCGAAGTCAGCCGGTAGCGCACATAGATCGAGGGGCTGGTGTGCTGGTCGTACTCGACCTCGGCCTCGGCCAGCGCGGTGCGGTCGTGGATGCACCAGTAGACCGGCTTGAGGCCGCGATAGACGAAGCCTTTTTCGAGGAAACCGTAAAAGGCCTCCAGTGTGCGGGCTTCGTAGTCGCGGGCCATGGTCTTGTAGGGCTTCTCCCAGCGGCCGAAGCAGCCGATGCGCTCGAACTGCGAGGTTTGCAGGTCGACATATTTCTGTGCGTAAGCGCGGCAGGCTTCCAGCACGTCCGGCACCGGCATCTCCAGCTTCTTGCGGCCCAGGTGCTCGTCCACTTTGATCTCGATGGGCAGTCCGTGGCAGTCGTAGCCGGGAACATAAGGAGCGTCGAAGCCGGCCATGGTCTTCGACTTGACCACGAAATCCTTCAGCCCCTTGTTGAGCGCATGGCCGAGGTGGATGGGACCGTTGGCGTAGGGCGGACCGTCATGCAAAATGTAGGCGGGGCGTCCGGCGCCGGCCTTCCGCAGTTCGGAGTAGAGCCCGATCGAGGCCCAGTGGGCCAGCCTGAGAGGTTCGTTCTGGGGCAGATTTGCCTTCATAGGGAAGGCGGTTTGCGGCAAGGTAAGGGTCGCCTTCAACTCTGGTACTGGGGACATCGTCACTTCCTGGGATCTTCCGATCTGATTCATTCTTTAGTGTAAATGGCGGGAAATGAAAAAGCGCGTTTGGAGGCTCGATGCAGCAGTGCGAAGAGCAAAATCTTCTTTTTTTCTGCTTTCTTTGCTCCTGGCCAAGATAACGACCAGGAATCTTCTCCGTCTATTGTTTATGGGAAGCCTGACCACGCCGGAATATGAGAGCTTGGATAGTAAGGCCCTTCCGAACGAGACACAAGCAGGCGGAGTCAAGCATAATAGAGAGACGGTCCTGGAGCCGGGAGATCCTTCCTCCTCCCGACGTCAAACCAGGCGCCCAGAGGCCACAGAACCAGCCGCAACTATGGCAAACGACCTGCTCATCCAGCCCGACTCGGATTCTCAAGCCGCCGCGGCCACCGCGGAGGGTGTTGCGCTTGATATCACGTTTGGGATTCCCATCAAGGAAAGGCCGATCTGGGTCGATCTCTACGAGAGCATCCGCGATGTCTTCTTTCCTCCCCAATATCCCCCGCTGGAGCTGACCTCGACGCCGATTCCGGTACCTGATCGGATGGCGGTCAAGCGCAACCCCTGGGCGTGGGGCATTGCGTCTTTTTTCAATGTTGGCATCATGGCGCTGCTGATCGTTGTGGGAGTGAAGAGCATTATCAACGCCACGGCGAAGCCCCCCAATCTGATCGACACACCGGTCGATATCACGGAGTTCAAGGCGCCCAAGACGGATTCACTTGCGCACGGCGGCGGTGGAAGCCCAGACAAAGTCGAAGCGATCAAGGGTAAGATTCCGCCGAGGATGCAGATGCCGGAAATCACTCCCAAGATACAGCCGCCGCTTCCCAGCATCGATGTGCAAAAAGACATTGTTATCCCTGACAATCCCACCATGCCTAACTTCGGTATGTCGAAATCCGCGAACGTTACCCTGGCCTCGGCGGGAAACGGCAACGGCATGGGCATGGGCTCGGGGAGCGGCAACGGCTACGGGCCGGGCTCGGGCGGCAACATCGGCAGCGGGCTCTTCAGAGTGGGCGGCGGCGTCTCCGAGCCGGTTGTTCTGAACGATGTGCAGGCCGAGTTCTCTGACGAGGCGCGGCGCGCCAAGTACCAGGGCGTCTGCATCGTCTCAATCATCGTCGACGCGCACGGCAATCCGCAGAATCCGCGCGTGGTGCGACCGCTGGGCATGGGACTGGACCAAAAGGCGCTCGAAGCAGTAATGAAGTACAAGTTCAAGCCGGCCATGAAGGACGGCAAAACGCCGGTCCCGGTGATGGTCAACGTCGAGATCAACTTCCGGCTGTATTAATCGCTGGAAGCAGTCTGAGCGGAGAGAGCGGGGCGCATGGGCGCTCCGCTCTTGTCTTATATGGATAAGATTTGAGATTGGGCAGTGAATTGCGCACACGATAAGGGTCGAATTCCCCACCCACTGGCGATTATGACCGGTCGAGGAGTGCGTGCCGCGGCACAAAGCGTGCATACCTCTCCGCTTGGATAGAGCAGTCATCTTTGCCGTCATCTTATTGAAACTAAAAGTATTGTGAAGAGAAAGCCATGCGCATCCTGGCGTCTGGCTGTGAGGCGCTGGGAAATTTTTCTATTTATTGAACCAATTCTCCCTGAATTATCGCTTTAACAGGTAACGAGGCTTTCCCGCTTCCCTCATGGGCTGGCGACAGCCCGCCTCAGCGCAACCGAAAACCAAAGCACAAAGCTCAGGCTGCAAAGCTCTGGACGCAGGAACGCCAAAGGAGACAAGGAAATGAAGAAGAATGGTAACCACGGAGTCATCGCACAGATCGCCGGGTCAGGCTTAGTGCTTGCCGCCCTTCTCGTCCTGGTGCTTTTCAGCCCCGGCAACGGCTGGGCGCAGTCCAACCCGGTCTCGACTGAGAAGCCCTTTGCAGAGCAGACGACGGCCAAAGCATCTGCCTCGCCTGCTGCGAGCCCGCGCGCGAGAGGCGAGCACGAAGGTATCAAAGTCCATGGCCACTGGACCATCGAAGTGAAAAATCCCGACGGTAAGCTGGTCACCCACACGGAGTTTGAGAACAGTCTCACGACGGCGAACGCCTATTCTGGCTCGGCCCTGCTGACCAACGCTCTCGGACGCACCACGACGATCGGCGGCTGGGAGATCCTTCTGGTCACAAATGGCGGCAGCATGCACATTGACGAGCCAGGCTCGACGCTAGCCACCATCTGCAATTATCTTGCCTGCTCGCCGAACCTTTCGGTGATTGCGGGAACAACCCAGAGCCCTGGAACTCTCACGGTCACGGGCTTTGTAACCGTTCCCGCGAGCCAGACTTCCATCACCCAGGTTCAAACCAACGTGATCGGGTGTCCGTCTACGGTGCTCCCTTCCGCCTGTTTCAATGTGCCTACAACCGGTACCTGGAATACCTACGGTTTCACGCAGGCAAACCCGTCGCCTGCAATCGCCATCAGCCCCGGTCAGGTTGTTCAGGCAACCGTGAACATCAGCTTCCAATAGTCCTCCTCGAAGCCAGAGCAGGAGACAACACCTAAAACGGGGGAGGCTGAAGATGAGCAGCGAGGTGCAGGTTTACCGAAGACTAGCCGGAGTTGTATTCTGCGACGCAGTTCTGCTGGCTGGGCTGGCGGCAGCGGGTCACTGGCATCGGCCCACGCACTTCAGCGCCGTCACATCGCGCGTGCCAATTCTATCGTCAAAAGGCGCGACTGGCCATCGTGTCTTCCCCACTCTACAAATTCGGGTGCTCGCAGGACCGGCGAAGCTCAAGTTCATCCCAACACCAACAGCCGCAAAGCCTCAAGAAGCTCACGTAGCCTTGTCCTCGATGCCGCCGGTTTCGCGTGCGCAAACCATGCAAATCTTTGCTGCGCTGCCTATGTCGTTCGAGGCCAACACAGGTCAGAGCGATCCGCGGGTGAAATTCCTGGCTCGCGCACCCGGTTACACACTCTTTCTTACGGACAAAGAGGCGGTGCTGTCGCTTCCGGCCGGCTCATCGGTTCCACCTTCCTCACGCGCTGGAGATTCGACCCCACAAATCCCCGATCGTCTTCACCAGAAACCGCCGAACGAGCAATTGCTGGCGCGAGCTGTGCGGATCGGGTTCGTGGGCGCCGGCACGCCCTACGCGATCACCGGCCGCGATCAACTTGCCGGCAAGACCAACTACTTCATTGGCAACGATCCAAAGCAGTGGCACACCAATGTGCCCAACTACTCCGCGGTCGAGTACCGCGGCCTCTATCCCGGCGTAGACGCGGTCTTCCACGGAGACAACCACAAGCTCGAATTCGACTTCGATTTAGAGCCGGGAGCCGATCCGCACGGCATCGCGCTCCAGGTGGATGGGGTGCGACGGATGCGCCTGGACGGGGCAGGCAATGTTTTGCTCGACTTGGGTGCGACGCGAGCTGTGGTGATGGGCAAGCCGCGCATCTACCAACGGGCG
>CAVVGP010000030.1:0-17256 GCA_963747625.1 uncultured Bacteroidales bacterium
CAACAAAAGAATCGTAAGTGTTTTATGATGGAATGTAAACATCGAGGCGAATTGAGAATCAGGTAAATATCTGCCAACTATAACAGCGATAACAAGCATAATCACACCAAATACTGTTGCTTCGATCGTTTTCCCTTTTCTTATTTTAAACATCCAGATACCCATTATCAGAGCAATAGGAATGGTGGAAGCAATTGTGAAAGTTCCCCATGAGCTTTCTGTAAGAGCATTTATAACGACAAGACCTAAACCAGCAAGGGCAACAATAATAATCAGGATAATCGCAAATGTTGTGGTAATGCCACTTATTTTATTTATCTCCTCTTTGGCTATAGCTGCAAGCGATTTCCCATCATGCTGGACTGAGGCTGTAAGTATTACAAAATCATGTACAGATCCAGCCATTACTGCACCTATCAGCATCCATAAGAACCCGGGCATAAAACCAAACTGTGCAGCGAGTACTGGTCCTACAAGTGGCCCGGCACCTGCAATCGCAGCAAAATGATGCCCGAAAAATACCATTTGTTCATAGGATAATAGTTCTGACCATCATATAATCTGTGAGCCGGAGTCTCAGTCAAATCATTCCGTACGGCAACTTTTGCAGCTACAAAACTGAAATAAAATCTGTAAGCCAGTACAAAAAAAACGATAGTGCATATAACGAATGGCATTACATTCTATATAGTAGCTGTTATAATATTTCAGGAACAAAATAATCAAAATCCAATTCCTGTGCAATTTCAATTATCATGATTTTTTTTAATCCAATTTAACTAAATTGCGATTGATATAACACGGAACCGATTTAAAAATATGGACCTCTCCGACTTAATATTGTTTTTTATTTTTTAATAGATATCTCATTACATATGAAAATTATAAGTGTAATATCGGGGAAAACCAAAAGAAAATTCCTCGGTGTCGCAAGTACTATTTATCATAATGATAAGGTATGGGTACGACCTTTTGACAAAGAAATAGAAGCAATATTTGATCCTCAAAAAAATCCCTTTTTAAACACGGAGAATTAGAACGGTGGATACTTGAAGACGATAACAATAACGTGATTGGAAGGATTGCAGCTTTTATTGATAGGAATCTGGCATATTCATACGATCAGCCTACGGGAGGAACAGGATTCTTTGAATGTATAAATGATAAAACTGCAGCTTTTATGCTTTTTAATACTGCAAAGGAGTGGCTTGAAAAAAGAGGCATGGAAGCAATGGACGGACCAATTAATTTTGGTGAAACAGATAAATACTGGGGATTACTGGTCGGAGGATTTACTCATCCTTCCTTTGAAGTACCATATAATCCTCCTTATTACCAGGATCTGTTCGAGTCATATGGCTTTAATACATATTATAAAATGGAAGGTTTTCATATTGACCTTTCAAAGCCGCTGCCGGTAAGATTTCAGAAAATTGCAGAATGGGTCACAATGAAACCCGGATATGAGTTTCATCACTTTAAATGGAGAGCAGGAAAAATATGCCAGCGATTTTGCAAGTGTATTTAATGAGGCATGGGCGGTATTTAAAATTAATTTTGAACCGATTACTGCTGATTATATAAAGACAGTCCTGAAAAAAGCCAAACCTATTATAGATGAAGAGTTTATCTGGTACGCCTATTATGAAGGAAAACCAATAGCAATTTACGTTATGTTTCCCGATATGAATCAGATTCTTAAGCATCTGAATGGAAAACTTAATCTTTTCAGCGGTATAAAATTCCTTTATCTGAAAAAGAGAAATACAATGACAAGGGCCAAAGGTCTTCTGATGGGGATAACACCAAAATTTCAGAAACTTGGTATCGAATCAGCAATAATCCTTAAGCTGAGGAAGGTTATGGACAGAAAAACCCAATATAAGGAAATCGAGTTTTCATGGGTTGCTGACTTCAATCCCAGAATGAAAAGAATTCTCATGTCAGTCGGATGCATCCCTGCCAAAACTTATATTACATACAGATATCTTTTCGACAGGACAAAAGAGTTCAGGAGATATCCCATCCCTGATATAAAATATGGAGAAGAAACAAAATGATAATTAACAGCAAACTATAGAAAGATCATTTAATCCTGCTGATTCTTTTCTGGACAGGCTGATCGATTGTAATCGGTACCCGTTCCTCGATTGTGTTTGCAGAATCAAGCTGCAATGCTTTTACATCCGAGATACACAGAAGTCTCGAAAGGCTATGAAGTGCAAGTGTAACATTTTCCACACCTGAAAGCTTATAATCGTTTGGCATAATCCTGTCAATCAGGATGTATTTAAAATCGGCAGGCATGGAATGCTTTCTCAGTGAATCAAATGTACTCTCTAGCTTTATTTCTCCGGAGGCTAATAAGTCTTCCAGTACCTCTTTAAAATATAAGTTTATTTTCGGTTCAACCTTGAATCCGATATGAAAATCCACTCTTATCAGGACACCCGGTATAATTTTGGTAACCTGGTAGTCAATCCTGTCGGGTTCATCAATCCTGTCTACATGCAGAAGCCAGTATGTATCTGCACGTTTGGGTTGTTTCTGGAAAATTGAATAAATCACTTTTGACTCAACCTGATCAGGCCTGTTGGCTCTAATAATATATACAAGATTTGTTGCCGTTTTGGGAACGGAATTGTCCTTTGATAAATCCTTAAACAGTCCTATATACTTATAAAGATCTGTGAATGTCACATACCTGTTTTTCAGTTTCCTTCCGAAATACCAGCCGTACATTATCATGAAATAAAAAGATGCCAGAAGAAGCGTGAACCATCCTCCATATTTGAATTTGTGAAGGTTAGCAATTAGAAAACTTCCTTCAATCGTCAGGTATACTGTCATCATTAATAAGATCAGCCTGTGGTTCCATCCTCTCTGATATGAAAAATAGGATAACAACAAGGTGGTCATTATCATTGTAATCGTTATGGCCAGTCCATAAGCGGCTTCCATGTTTGCAGACTCCTTGAAGAAGAATACCACCAGGCTGCAGGTGATCCAGAGAAACCAGTTTACAAATGGAAGATAGACCTGACCCTGTATAAAGGTGGGATGTAATATCCTGATCTTTGGCCAGAAATTAAGGGAAACGGCTTCGCTCAAAAGTGTATATGATCCGCTTATCAATGCCTGACTTGCAATAATTGCTGCTGCTGTAGATATCAAGATCCCCGGCAGAAGAAACCATGAAGGCATAATTGAATAGAAAGGATTTAAAACCGGACCAGAAACCTGGTGCATCATTACCCATGTGCCTTGTCCAAAGTAGTTTAACAACAGCGTTATTTTTACAAAAATCCATGACACTCTTATATTGGATCTTCCGCAGTGACCAAGATCTGAATAGAGTGCCTCAGCTCCGGTTGTACAGAGGAAAACAGCTCCCAGCAAAATAAATCCTCCCGGATAATCACTCAGGAACCTTATTGCGAACACAGGATTAATCGCCCTGAATATGTCGGGGTAATAAATAAGCTGCGAGAATCCAAAAATGCCTAACATCGAAAACCAGACTACCATTATTGGTCCGAAGGAACCTCCGACAAAATTGGTACCAAACTGCTGGATAAAAAACAACGCTCCAAAAATGATAAGAACAATTGGGATCACCGGGATGTTGGTGTTGAAAAGTTTTAAACCTTCAATTGCCGAAGTAACTGTAATGGAAGGTGTTATAACTCCGTCTGCCAGTAAAGCTGCTCCGCCTAACATAGTTAGAATAGCTGCCCATCCCGACTTTTTCCTGATAAGTGCAAAAAGTGCAAAAATCCCTCCTTCTCCATTATTATCTGCCTGCAGAGTGATAAGTATATATTTGATAGTAGTCTGAAGTGTAAGTGTCCAGAAAATACACGACAAAGAACCATATATCAAAAGTTCATTAATATTCCCTTTGCCTGCCAGGAGAATAGCTCTCATTGTATAGAGAGGACTGGTCCCTATATCACCATAAACCACACCCAGTGTGATTATCAGACCTGCAAAAGATAATTTCTTAATATCAAGATGATGTTCTTTTTCTCTCATGAATATATCTTGCTTCCTTTACAAGGTTTTTTTGCAAAGCGGGCAAATTTAACAATTATTAAGATTTTAAGAACTGCCTGAGCGGGAATAATTTTCAGCCTTACCAGCTGATTCACATTTTAGTTATTCACCTTTTTCAGGTCCGAGTTATAATACCATATTAACACCAGAGATACGACCTGATCATAATTCTTAATACCTTTATCAATTCTGTTGGCTTTCAGATATACGTCGTCAGCTACGCTTTGTATCTCCGAAAGTTTCCTGTTTTGCAGACCCTGGTAATACTTTCGCCGAAACCGTAAATCAGCAATTACATCCTTATCAATTTTGCTTAAATATTCCCTGTAATCCTTCAGATGAGAGGCATCGTTGAGGAAATAGGAAAGCAATGACAGATATCCTGAATACCTGAGACGCCGGTCTTCCGATCTAGTACAAATCACAAATGCAACAAAGTTAGCCTCAGCCTCACTGGTAATTCCAAATTGATGAGCTTTTTCATGTGCAATTGTAAAAGGATAATCCATAGGTAGAATATAGTAATTCACATGAATCTCGTTAAAATATGGCCCGAAATAGCCGCTTAAGCCTAATTTCAGATAAAAATAACTGAAAAGCATATTTTTAGGTCTGCGGCTCCCATTAGGATAGCTGATTCCTAAACTCTGGCTTTGCCGGCCATAAGACTCCTCAACCAGTGAATCAATCTTTGAATAATCAGATGTTGAAATTATAATGTGATTGGAATTGGTTTGTAAAATTATTGAATCGAGTATTGACCTGAAATTCATTTCATCTGTTGCCGGAATCTCCCAGCCAATCCTTTTTTCAATCTTTGGCCTGAAATAATTATAACCCCATACAAAATAAAATAAGGAGTAAAGTAAGGCCACCAGCTGCAGAGTTCTCAACCCAAACCGGTAAAATTTTATTTTTCTTAATAAAACAAGCACTATTCCACATATCATCAGCAGGATAATCAAAACCCAAAAGATATCCCATAATGAAAAAGGAACAAGGTTGCTGACAGAGGAAAATAATTTAGCAATAACCGGATAAACTCCCCTTGAATAATATTGCTCTACAAATCCGGAGTTTCTTATGGCAATGTGAACACTGAGAAAAACCAAACCGGCAAGAATAAAAGGCCAGGCAGATACAAATATTTTTCTCATTTTGCCGGCTGGCTTTGCTTTGCCATCATTATGTAAATGCTTTTTCAATATCTGGCCCTTATAAATTATAATTAGAAGGATGTCGAAATTCCGCTATTTAAGAATTTTAAAAGTACAAAATGATTGCCAATGATAAACAGTGAATTTTAACGTATCATCTTTGTCCATTCTCCGAACGAAGAAATAAAATAATTAATTCCCCGCCAGCCAACCCAAGGAAACAGGTAATTAACAATGTAAAAAAAGAAAATTGTAATAAAAACTTGTTTTCAAAAATGTTACTCTAATTTTGAAGAAAAAGAAACCAGTTTGAGTTATCCCTGAAAAGATAAATATCAATCTGATAATCTGTAACTTGATACAACAAGATCTATGAATCAGAAAAAAATTAATATAACGACATTACTGTCAATATGGCTTTTGTTCTCTCTCTCTTTCTCAGCTCAGAGCCAGGGCCAGAGTCAGCAACCTGCGGGTAACAAAATTTCCCTACTGTTTATAGGGGATATCATGGGTCATGATGAACAAATCTGGTCTGCCGAAAACAGGGAGACTCATTTATATAACTATGACGATGTTTTTGAATATATAAAACCTGTAATTACCGATGCCGATATAGCTATTGCCAACTTTGAAGTTACGATGGCAGGTCCTCCCTATTCCGGGTACCCGCAATTCAGTTCACCGGCTGATCTTGCAGTTGCCTGCAAAAATGCCGGTATAGATTACCTCGTTACAGCAAATAATCATGCCGCTGACAGAGGTAAAAAAGGTATTATGAGTACAATCCAGAAACTCGACAGTATCGGAATACCTCACACCGGTACTTTCCTGAATTCAGCATGCCGTGATAGCCTCTCTCCATTGATGATTAAAAGAAAAGGAACCACCATAGCCTTACTGAATTATACTTTTGGTACCAATGGAATAACAGTGCCTGAGCCGGTTATAGTCAATGTAATTGACAAAGAGCTGATTACAAAAGATATTAAGAAAGCTAAGGATAAAAAAGCAGATTTGATAATTCTTTTTCTTCACTGGGGAACAGAATATGACACAATTCCGGCAAAAAGCCAGACTGATCTTGCAAAATACTTTCAGTCAGTCGGTGTCGATATGGTAATAGGTTCTCATCCGCATGTTCTGCAGAAAATGGAATTGACAAAAAATGCTGTTACCGGAAATAATGACCTCGTGGTTTATTCGCTGGGAAATTTTGTATCAAACCAGAGAAAACCAAAAACCGACGGAGGGTCGATGGTAAGAGTTGAACTGACTAAAAATGGGAATAAATATTCTGTTTCAAATGCAGGATATTATCTTACATGGGTTTATACCCCAATTGAGAAATACAGGAAAAAGTTTCTTATTCTTCCCTGCTCAGAATTTGAAAATAAGCCCGGTTTTTTCGACAAACCCGATGCCTTTTTACAGATGAAAAAGTTTATCAGCAATTCAAGGGACCTTCTGAATAGTCAAAATATCAATGTCAGGGAGTATATCTTTAATGGAAACTCGTGGGTATTAAAAAATTAATATATTGTTCAGATTTTGAAACCATTTCTTTAAAATGTTAAGAAATAAATTATGCATATTCCTGATGGTTATCTAAGTCCGCAAACATATATTCCGTTATACGGAGTATTCGTTTCTGTAATAGCGGTTGCCGTTAAGAAAGTAAAAAAGGAGGTTTCTGCGCGCAACATTCCTTATCTTGGAATGGCAGCTGCATTCTCGTTTATAATAATGATGTTCAACTTGCCAATACCAGGAGGTACAACAGGGCATGCAGTTGGTTCTGCTGTTATTGCAATTCTCTTTGGACCCTGGGCTGCCACAATAGCAGTATCGGTAGCAATAATTATACAGGCACTTATTTTTGGTGACGGGGGCATAACAGCTATAGGCGCAAATTGTTTTAATATGGCCATATTTATGCCATTTGCAGCTTATTTCCTTTTTAAGCTTTTCAGCGGAAGGTCTGCAGGAAAAACAAGAACGTCTTTTGCTGCCTTCATGGCAGGATATCTCAGTCTGGTGCTGGCAGCAATCTTAACAGGAATTGAATTAGGCATTCAACCATTAATAGCATCAGCTGCCGACGGGAAAGCATTATATTGCCCTTATAATCTGAGGGTGGCTGTCCCTGCAATGGCAATAGGTCATATGTTGCTTTTTGGAATTGTTGAAGGTTTTATTACTGCAATTATCGTTAACTACATTTTGAAAAATGAACCTGCATTGATACATGCTTTCAGAAAAGGCGGGAAAAATGAATAAGCTTCAAAAAAAGATTCTTGTCATATTGCTGTTACTCTGTCTTATCACTCCGGCAGGAATACTGCTGCCTGCTTACTTCAATGCTGGTGAAGCTTGGGGCGAATGGTCAGCTGAAACAGTTAAGGATATGATAGGCTATGTGCCTGAAGGACTGAAAAAATATTCTGATATATATAAAGCACCAATGCCAGACTATACTGTAAATTCTGAAGAGAAGTCGATAGTCCATAAATCAGGTTTTTATGTGGTATCAGGTCTGATCGGGGCAACAATTACTTATATTGCCATGCTGATAATCTTAAAATTAATTACCCGGCATGGAAAATGAAATTCCGTCATACCTGCTTCAGTCCCGAAATGACAAAACTGAACCTGTAAAATCAAAAGGTGTAAAGCTTTCATTTCCCGATAGAACAATTATGAATTCCGCCTCGGCAATTAAGTCAATTTATTTACAGGCAGAAAATGCATCAAAAGATAACTTCATATACCGGCTCAGCTCACATGTCAAATTTATTTTACTGATTTATATTATCATCATAATCAGTATTGTCAGCGATCCGGGAAAGCAACTTATTATAACCATGTTTATTCTTTCATTCTACATTGCCTCTCATCTGAAATTTTTTGATGTTTATAAGAAAATCTTCTTCCTTGCAATTGTATTCGGACTAATTGTTGTCTCACCTGCATCCCTCAATTTAATTTCACCGGGCAAAATCATTTTTAACATCTTTACTTTCAATAAACCGGTGCATTTCTGGATCTACACTATTCCAGAAAATATCGGATTCACTGAAAACGGACTAAAAGTAGTGTCCCTGATTTTCCTGAGAATACTCAATTCAGTTTCATTTGCGATGCTAATTGTTTTTACCACATCATTTGCCTCTTTCATTAAATCTTTCAAAATAATTGGTGTCCCCGATACTTTCCTGATGATCATAAATCTTGCATACAAGTACATTTTCATCCTTTCCAGGACAATCGAAGAAACATACTTTGCCCTGAAATCAAGACTTTCAGGCAACATTAAGAACAGCAGAATGAGGGAACTTGTGGGAGGCCGGATCTTTTTTATTTTCAAAAAGTCAATGATGATTTATGAAAACACTTACTTTGCAATGGTTTCGCGCGGTTACAGGGGAAAAGTTATTCTTTCTTCACAAAAAAAACTTACAGCTGCAGATTTCATTACTCTAATAAGTATAATTGCAGCCGGTATACTTATCATTTATTTATAGAAAAAATGGAGGATACTTATTGCATTAAAGAATATAGATTATTCATATTACAGGCAGATTCCTGCATTAAAAAACATTAATCTTTCTGTAAAACAAGGAGAAATACTTGCAATCATCGGGCTTAACGGAAGCGGAAATCGACCCTGCTGCATATAATCAATGCACTGATATTTCCAGATTCTGGAGAAGTTTTTTTCAAGGGAATGCCTGTAACCGAAAAATCATTAAGTGATAAAAGATTTGCAGCAGGACTTCGACAGAACATGGGCTATATTTTCCAGAACCCTGAGATACAATTATTTTGTCCGACAGTATTTGATGAACTTATATTTGCTCCATTGCAGATGAATATATCTCTTAAAGATGCAGAGGAGAGAACCGAGAAGACATTATCATTTCTTGGGATTGAGTATCTTAAGGAACGGCCGGTATATATGCTTTCAGGCGGCGAAAAGAAAAAGGTCGCTATTGCCGCTGTTCTTACAATGAATCCCGAGATTCTGCTGATTGATGAACCGCTTTCAAGTCTTGATCCAAAAACACAGACATTTTTCATTGACCTGATCCTTGAACTCAACCATGCAGGAAAAACTATTATTTTCACCACTCATCACCTCGATCTGATAGACCACCTTCAGCCAAGAGTTGCTGTCCTTTCAGAAGAACATACAATACAAAAAACAGGAACTGCCACTGAAATACTTAATGATGAGGAATTTCTTATAAGCGTGAACCTGATCCATGAACATATACATAAACATGAGAACCAGGAACACAAACATTATCATTCACATTACATTTTTCATAAACACTGAAAAAATACTGCAGGTGTATTAATGAGTGCAGATATAAATCCCATGAGGGGCTTCCTAATTATTTTCAGGAAGAATAATTTTCGCACCTGCGTTGTTCCTGTCACTGATAACCCTAAACAACAGATTGGTATTCGGATCCGGGATAATCTCAAAAATAGTATCTGCCTTGATAGTTTTTTTGTTATTTTATCCGAAACAGGTATTTTATAGATGTACGATCCCACTGATTCATTTATCTGCATCTCAATGTCAAAGCTGAAAAGATAATTCTGGGTCTGTTCAATTATCAGATCGGTAAACCTTTTCTTTCGGCTGCTGGCCTGGTCATAATTTTTAATCAGGCTGACCCGCAATAAATAAGCCATTGTTTAAAAAATCCTCGCAAGATCCTTATTACTAACCTTTTCCATAACGCTCTGAAAATCGCTTGTCAGAGCATTTTTGTTTCTATAAACTTCATAATATAACCTCATCCCTTTCCAGAAAATATCATCACCCAGTTCGCGTCTTAACATATGCAAAACCCAGGCTCCTTTCTGGTAGGAGTTAGATTCAGTAATTTCATAAGGTCAGTAATAGAAGTATCGATAACAGCGCCTGGTGATCTTAAAAAGAATCCCGTAACACGGTCGCGGGCCGACTTCATCGTCTCATCCAGTTTTTCTTTCCCATATCTCTTTTCCAGGTATGCTGCTGTAAGATAGGTAGCAAATCCTTCACTCAGCCAGATATGATGCCAGTCATTTTCCGTGACGGAATTTCCGAACCACTGATGTGCAATTTCATGAGCAATAAGATCTTCTGCCTTGTCCTGTCCTGTTACAGAATTCTCCGTATAAAATATGCACCCTGCGTTCTCCAGACCTCCAAATATAGTTTTGGATTGTACATCTGCCAGTTTTTCATAAGGATAAGGGCCTATAAGCTGACTGTAAAAAGCAAGAGGCTTCAATGCAACTGAATAGTCATAAAATCCTTCCTTTCTGTTTTCACTGAAAACCCAGCTCCATACAGGTATGCCATTAACATTACCTTCCAGTCTTGATGCAAATGAGGCACCTCCTACTGCCATAACTTTTGTTGCAAGCGGTACTTCTTCTTTCCAGTGGGTAAGTTTTGTATGCCCAGGCATGCAACTCTCTTCAACCAGAGATCCATTTGCGACTACTTTATAATGATCGGGAGATGTAATAATAAAGTCAACAGTAGCTTTATCGTATGGATGATCAATGCAGGGAATCCAGTTCCTGGCCCTGTCAGGCCAGTTATCAGCAAAAAATGTACGGTCACCAAATTTATTGGCCGATATAATAAAACCGTCAGACGGAATACCTGAATAATCTATAGTGAAAATCCCCTGGGATCCGGCTTTTACATAATCTCCCATAATAATAATGATTTTATTTTCTGTATGAACCCATGTAACTGATCCTTTGTCGAAAGTAACATTCTGCACCTTCATTCCTTTTTCATCGCTTCCTTTGCTTCTCAGGTCAAACCCGATAGTGTTGGCAGATCCAGTGAACTTTACTGTTATTGAAGCATGCCCATAAATAATATTATTTGTATCGCTGATGGAAATTGAAAAATCGTAATGAATAATATCAGCATTCGGATTTCGTTTATAGTTATCTTTCCCTGTAAGTGTAAAACAGAATGGCAGGAAAAAAGATATAAATAACAGGGTCTTCATAGGTTGGTAAAGACTTTTGAATTGCAATCAAAGGTAGTTAAGGTATACTTAAAAAAAAGATAATACCAATGCAAAAATTAAACCTAAATATCACTTTACTATTTAACCGGTCATCATACTTTCGTGAATTTGTTATAAATTACTAGCTTTGCATAAAATAAAATGCACACAATGAATTACGACTACAATACGCAGAGGAAAAGAATGGCATTGCCTGAATATGGAAGAAATGTTCAGAAGATGGTTGATCATATCAAAACCATTGAGGACAGGGCTGAGAGAAACCGGGCTGCCAAGACGATAATTTCAATCATGGGAAACCTTAATCCTCATCTTCGTGATGTCGGCGATTTTAAACATAAATTATGGGATCATCTGGCTCTTATTGCAAGCTTTGAACTTGATATTGATTCTCCATATCCGGTTCCGGAACCCGCCAAGTTTGTCGAAAAACCTAAGCAGGTACCTTACAAACAGGGTGATATAAGGTTTCTCCACTATGGAAGAATAATTGAACTAATGATTGATGCTGCATGTGAACTGGAAGAAGGTCCTGAGAAAGAATATCTTACTACTCTGATTGTCAATCAGATGAAAAAATCATATATCACATGGAACAGGGGACAGGTGGCTGATGAAGTGATAATAAAAGACATGAAATTATTGTCAAAAGGCAAATTATTAATGACTGAAGGTGTTAGAATACTTGAAGTCAGAGAACTGATACCACCGGTTAAAAGAAAGCCTGTTGGAAAACCTCACGGTAAACAGCAGAACAAGAATTTCATTAAGAAAAAAGGACACAGCAGACATTAATGGGCTCATTTATTGTTCATGGAGGCAAACCGCTTAAGGGAGAAATAACACCTCAGGGAGCAAAAAATGAAGCTTTGCAGGTAATATGTGCAAGTCTCCTTACTCCGGAAAAAGTAACCATCAGGAATATCCCGGATATAAGTGATGTTAATATGCTGATCGAACTGATAAGCAGCATGGGTGTTAAGGTTATCAGAGAATCTCCTTCTGTCGCAAGTTTTGAAGCAGTAGATATCAATCTTGATTATCTCCAGACAGCTCAATTCAGGGCCCAGAGCTCAAGCTTAAGGGGCTCAATAATGATAGTCGGGCCTCTTCTGGCCCGCTTTGGTAAAGCTTTTATTCCTAAACCAGGAGGCGATAAGATAGGTCGGCGCAGAGTCGATACTCATTTCACCGGGTTCCAGAAACTCGGAGCCAAAATAGAATTTGATTCAAACGATCCTTTCTTTAAAGTGGAAGCACCCTCTTTAACAGGTACATATATGCACCTCGATGAAGCTTCCGTTACAGGTACTGCCAATATTATAATGGCCTCCGTTCTTGCAAAAGGACTCACCACAATATACAATGCAGCATGTGAACCATATATACAGCAACTTTGCAGAATGCTTGTTTCAATGGGAGCAAGAATTGAAGGTATTGGTTCAAACCTTCTTTATATTGATGGAGTTAAATACCTGAGTGGGTGTGACCATACTATCCTTCCCGATATGATCGAAATAGGATCTTTTATCGGGATGGCTGCAATAACTGAATCAGAGATAACTATTAAAAACACCTCTTTCGAAAACCTGGGAATTATACCCGACTCATTTAGCCGCCTTGGGATAATTCTTGAAAGACGAGGTGATGACATTTATATTCCAGGACAGAAACATTATGAGATAGAAACTTTCATTGATGGATCAATTATGACAATCTCCGATGCTATCTGGCCCGGACTTACGCCCGATTTGCTGAGTGTTTTCCTTGTCACTGCAACACAGGCAAAAGGTGCAGTACTTATCCATCAGAAAATGTTCGAAAGCCGCCTCTTCTTTGTGGATAAACTGATTGATATGGGTGCACAGATTATTCTTTGCGATCCTCACAGGGCCACTGTAATTGGTCAGGACAAAATGATCAGGTTAAAGGGCACTATTATGTCCTCACCTGATATAAGGGCAGGTGTTGCCCTGTTAATTGCTGCTCTGTCTGCTGAAGGCAAAAGTGTCATTCACAATATAGAACAAATCGACAGGGGCTATCAGAATATCGATCTGCGACTGAATGCACTTGGAGCTGATATTCAACGGGTACCATAAAAAATTAGCGCAATGGTGTAACGGCTAATTAAAAAGCTAAATCCAAATATTTATAACTTTTTGCTACTGTACCTTTAGACTATCATGGCATTATGCCTTTGTGCCGTTATAAGGTGTCTTCACTGCCAAATTGTCAATATAAAAGGCTTGGCAGGTAATTTGTTAAATAATGATTAAATCTGAAATCCAGAAAATGATGATGAAAAAAAAGATGAATGACCATTCAGAGGCAAAACATAATAATAACGACAGAACACCTGAAAATAGCGAAAATACAACCAGTCCGGTTAACAATATCCAAGAGAAATCAGATAATATTGCTTCGGACTTGATGACGGAATCTGCCTCCGAAGTTATGGAAAACGAAGGTACCGTGGCTGACAAAGTGGTACTTGAAGTGAAAGCTGCTGAGGAAAAACTGGCAGAGATGCAGGATAAGTATATTCGTCTTTCAGCTGAATTTGACAATTATAGGAAAAGAACTCTCCGGGAGAAAATTGATCTCTCAAAATATGCCGGTGAAAAACTGCTTCTGAGCATAATACCCTTAATGGACGACTTTGAAAGGGCTATTAAACATATGGACTCTTCAACAGATTGTGTTGCATGGAAAGATGGAATTGATATTATATATGGGAAATTCAGTGATTTTCTTAAACAGAATGGAGTGAAAGAAATAGAATCGCTAAACAGTAATTTTAATGTTGATCTTCATGAGGCTGTTGCCAAAGTACCCGTTGAGGACTCTGACAAAAAAGGAAAAGTCGTCGACGTATTGCTAAAGGGTTATTATTTGCAAGATAAAGTCTTGAGGCATTCAAAAGTCGTTGTAGGTGAATAAATTTAATATGTTATTCCATAAAATTAAAGTGGCTGAGTAATATAAAAATCAAACTGGATGGGAAAAAGAGATTATTATGAAGTTCTGGGAGTATCGAAAGAAGCCACAAAGGATGAGATAAAGAAAGCATACAGGAAGCAGGCTTTGAAATATCATCCCGACAAAAATCCGGGTGATAAGAAATCAGAAGAAAACTTCAAGGAAGCTGCCGAAGCTTATGAAGTCTTGAGCAATGATGAAAAGAAAGCCCGTTATGACCGTTATGGTCATGCCGGATTGGGAAATAATGGTGGTGGATTCTCAGGTCATGGTATGACAATGGATGATATCTTCTCATCATTCGGAGATATTTTCGGGGATGCTTTTGGCGGATTCGGCGGATTCGGTGGTACCAGGCGCGGACGCAGGGTAAACAAAGGAAGTAATCTCAGGGTCAAAGTGAAGCTTACACTGCAGGAAATTGCAGCAGGAGCAGAGAAAAAAATAAAAGTAAATAAATATGATATTTGCGATACCTGCGGAGGTACAGGGGCAGCCGATGCATCGAGCATTTCAAACTGTTCAACATGCCATGGGACCGGGCAGGTTACAAGGCTGACAAATACTTTGCTTGGCCAGATGCAGACAACATCAGTCTGTCCGGCATGTGGTGGCGAAGGCAAAACAATTACAAAAAAATGTACCTCCTGTTATGGTGAAGGGGTCGTACAGAAAGAAGAAATAATCAAAATCAATATTCCTGCCGGAGTGGGTAAAGGAATGCAGATGACAGTAGGCGGAAAAGGAAACGCTCCAAGAAGAGGCGGTGTAAATGGCGACCTGCTTGTAGTAATCGACGAAGAAGAACATCCTGATCTGATAAGAGAAGGTAATGACCTGATCTATAACCTTTTTATAAGCATACCGGACGCGGTGACAGGAACTCATGTTGAAGTCCCTACGGTTGATAATAATGTAAAAATAAAGATAGAACCAGGTACCCAGCCCGGAAAGATCCTGCGACTCCGCGGAAAAGGATTACCTGAAGTCAATGGCTATGGACGCGGCGATCTGCTTGTCAACGTAAACGTATGGATCCCAAAAAACCTAAGTAAGGAGGAGCTGAAGATCTTTGAGAAATTTAAAGATTCTGAATCTTTCACGCCCGATCCCGATAAAAACGATAAAGGTTTTTTTGAAAGAATGAAAGGGTATTTTGAATAAAGTTTAACTTAAATATCTATTTAAACTCTCTGTGGCTCTGTGATCCCTCGGTGGCATCTGTGTAATAAAAAAGAACTTGCACAGAGTTACACAGAGCAGTACGGAGTTTCACAGAGTTTTTTTATATTTACACTGCATTTTCATATTTATATAAAATTAATCCCTTATGGCACTTTTTGAAGCAAAGAATGTCACAAAACAGTACGGCAATCAACTGGCGCTCGATAATGTGAGTATTTCGGTACCTGAGCAATGTATCTATGGGCTGCTGGGTCCTAATGGCGCCGGAAAAACAACACTTATCAGGATCATTAATCAGATAACAGGACCGGACACTGGAGAATTATTTCTTAACGGTAAAAAGCTGGTGCCTTCCGATGTCCAGCTTATCGGTTACCTTCCTGAAGAAAGAGGATTATATAAAAAAATGAAGGTAGGCGAACAGGCATTATATTTCGCACAGCTTAAAGGACTCTCACAACGCCGCGGCCCCCCAGGTGCGCGCGCGCGTCCAGATCGTCTATCAGGGGAAGAACTGGGTCCCCAACCAGATTCTCGGCACCACGCCGGCCTTCCTCGACATCCGCAACTGGACGGACCTCACCGAAGGGGCGTCCTTCACGAACCGCGACGTGCGCAACGCCAGCAAAGTCTGCCTCATCGGCCAGACGATCGTCACCAACCTCTTCGGCGAAGACCATCGGGAAAGAGATGCGCGTGGGCAGCGTCAGCTTCCGCGTCGTCGGAGTCCTCAGCAAGAAGGCGCCAACATGGTCGGCCAGAGCCAGGACGACATCCTTCTGGCGCTGGACCACCATCAAGTACCGCGTCACGGGCTCCTCCGGCAACGTCAACCAGAGCGCCGCCTCAGCCTCCACCAGCACGGTGAATACGCTGGTCGACCTATCCGAGCACGGGACAGAGCCTCTACCCGGCGGCGTCGGCGACCGAGGCAGCTTTAACACCCGATCCTCAGCCGCTTCGCCAACATCGATTCGATCCTCGTCGGCGTCCCCAGCGCGCAGAGGACCTCGACCCGGCCATGAGCCAAATCACATCGGTCCTGCATGAGCGGCATCGGATCGGGCAGGGACAGGACGACAACTTCAACATCCGCAATATGACCGAATTCACCAACGCCCTCACCTCCACGACCACGCTGGTGGCGACGCTGTTGCTGGTCGTGGCGTTCTTCTCGCTGGTGGTCGGCGGCGTGGGCATCATGAACATCATGCTGGTGTCGGTGACCGAACGCACCCGCGAGATCGGGCTGCGCATGGCCGTCGGCGCCCTGATCGAGCGACATCCTCCGACAGTTCCTCACCGAGGCCGTCACACTCTGCCTCATCGGAGGCATCCTTTGGGATCGCCTTCGGCCATCTTCGTCGCTTACCTCCCCATTAATTACTATAAACACTGGCCAATCGAAGCGTCTCCGGGGCGCCATCGTCGCCTCCGTCGTCGTCTCGGCGCGGTCGTCGGCATTGTCTTCGGGGCGGCTATCCGGCGTGGAAGGCTTCTCATCTCGACCCGATCGAGGCGCTGCGCTATGAATGAACGAGAGTCGCACCGCTTGACAAGGAGAATTCACATGCCGTTCCATGACGCCCATCGGAGACATCCTCGTCGGAACCATCGTGCTCGTCCTCGCGGCGGCCGCGGGACTGGCGGCGCTCTCCGGTTGTAAGGTCGGTCCCGACTATCAGCCCACGCAGACCCACACGCCCGCCGGGTGGTCGGTGCCGTCGATTCCCGCCGACGAGCAGACGATGGTCCACTGGTGGACGGCGTTCAACGACAACGAGCTGACCTCGCTGGTGGAGCGCGCGGCCTCGCAGAACCTG